>NZ_JAVLSP010000052.1:0-26645 GCF_031528575.1 Candidatus Sororendozoicomonas aggregata | reverse complement strand
AAATAGCCCCACTATTATCCTCAGAAGCAGAAATTTTTATCCTCAATTTCTCGTAATCCTCGCTACGGGCGCTATTCTCGGTCAGGCTCCTAGCAAGGGACATTGCTGGCTTACTACTTGTGAGTTAGCTGGAGTGGGTGTCCTTTGGTTCTTTGGTTCTTTGGTTCACGCTTTGGTTCACGTGAGAGTTTTTACCAAAGCCGAAAGCCTCTATTTTACTCCTTGGCAACTGCGCTTTTTCCCCTTTTTTCCCCTTTTTTGCCTTGTTTCAGTTTTGCTCGCTATTTTTGCGGCAGCCTCCGTAGACCTTAACTGCGAATCTGGGACTTTTATGCAGCAAACTCAACGGATGGCGATTAGCTGATCCCTTGGTGAATAGGTTTTCTGGACATAGTCTTCAATCATTTGGATATACTGCTCAGAAATATTTTCACCCTTTAAGACAGTCACTTTTTCACCGTCTACAAATACGGGTGCCGAAGGCGCTTCACCTGTGCCCGGCAGACTGATCCCGATATTGGCATGCTTGCTCTCGCCGGGGCCGTTCACCACGCAGCCCATAACGGCAACCTTCATATTTTCAACCCCGGCATATTCTGTGCGCCAACTGACCATTCTGCGACGCAGAAAGTTGTCCACCTGGTCAGTCAAAATGCGGAAGAAGTTGCTGGTGGTTCGGCCACAGCCCGGGCAGGCTGTGACTTCAGGGGCAAAGCTTCTGACTTCCAGCGCCTGAAGAATTTGCTGAGAGACAATAACTTCTTTGTCACGGGAAGCACCAGGCTCCGGTGTTAATGAGGTACGAATGGTGTTACCAATACCTTGTTGTAACAGCACACCCATGGCGACACTGGAGGCAACAATCCCCTTACTGCCCATACCCGCTTCCGTCAGCCCCAGGTGCAGCGCGTACTGGCTGCGTTCGGCCAACATTTTATATACGCAGACCAAATCCTGTACACGGGAGACTTTGCAGGATATGACAATTTTATCTGCCCCAAGGCCATGTTTTACAGCAGCATCCGCGCTGGTGAGTGCTGACAGAACCAAGGCTTCATGAAGAATTTCCTGTGCGCGTTTTGGCTGGGCAGATTTGGCATTTTCATCCATCAGCCGGGTAGATAGCTCTTTATCAAGGCTGCCCCAGTTAACCCCGATACGCACAGGCTTGTCATAGCGGATGGCTGCATCAATCATCATATTGAAGCGCTCATCTTTTTTATCCCCAAAGCCAACATTGCCGGGGTTGATGCGGTATTTATGCAGTAGTTCGGCGCAACCGGCGTGTTTGGTCAGCAAGGTGTGACCGTTGTAATGAAAGTCGCCGACGATGGGTACATTGTAGTTGGTCTGGGCCAGTTTCTCGTAGATAGCGGGTATGGCTGCTGCCGCTTCTTCTGTATTGACGGTAACGCGAACCAGCTCGGAGCCGGCATCAGCCAGAAGTTTGATCTGGTCGACAGTTTTGTTGACATCTGCCGTGTCAGTATCTGTCATAGATTGCACCACCACTGGAGCGTTGCCGCCAATGGTGATATGGCCGACCTTTACGGCATGAGTTTGGTAGTGACGAACCATGGCGCGAATTCCTCCAGATTCAGCAAAAGGGAGTTAAGAAGCGGTCTTAAAAGTCATGCTCCTGCTGCGGCTACGATAAATGGGTCTAAAAAGTCGCTTTTGTTCGTCAAATAGTCCCGCTATTTCCTCACAAAAGCGACTTTTTATCCGCCATTTCTCGCAGTCCTCGCTACGGGCAGACTTTTAAGACTGCTTCTAAGGCAACATAAACCCTTGCTGCTTCCAGTTCAGGGCAAAGGTTGTATTAATTTTCGCCTACAGTATAACAAACATATTGTCCTTAGAAGCTGTTCATAATCTTTTATGTGCTGCAATTGGCGATAAAAGCAGTCTGTTTTGGACTTTTCCTGGTTACATAGTGCCTGGGAGCCTGTCGGACTTAAGACAATTTCGGCCTAAAATCCAGGAAGTGCGAGAAAGTGCGAGAAAGTGCGAGAAAGTGCGAGAAAGCGCGAGAAAGCGCGGCCAGAATTTCCGATCAATTGGCTTAAATAGGTCAACTATTCGCACAAATTTGATCGAAAATTTTGACTCGTCAGACTGAATTTTATGCTCGAAAGCATAAGTGCGACAGGCTCCTGAACTCTTGGAACATCGAAAGACAGGCCGCTTTTTTCATGGGTTTCGCTGTTCGCAAAAGATCATCAACAGCTTCTTACTCTTCCCTTTGAGTCAGCAGGGGATGGGAGAACGGCAGAAGCCTTGGAGACAGCGAGCTTATGGAGATCTGTGAGGCTTCTGGTGCTGAGAGCATCCGGGTAGGTTTATTTTCCATGCTGTTATAAATCACCCGAAATGCCAGAACATTTTTTACGTATTGGCGGGTCTCATCAAAGGGGATTGTCTCAATCCAGATGTCCAGAGGCAGATGCCCTCGCGCCTTGAGCCAGCGGTTTACACGGGATGCTCCCGCGTTATAGGCTGCCGTCGCGAACACCTTGTTGCCGTCAAACTGATCAATCAGCTGTGACAGGTGCGCGGTGCCAAGGGCAATGTTAACGCCGGGTTTGAACAGGTCGCTTTCCCTTTGGTAGCGAATGCGGTTTTGTCGGGCGGTCTGTTTGGCGGTGGCAGGCATAAGTTGCATAAGCCCTTTTGCGCCGGCGTGAGACTGAGCTGAAGCATTAAAAGCACTTTCCTGCCGGGCTATGGCCATTGCCCAAGAGGGGTCTATATCGTGGTTTCTGGCATATTGGGTGAACATGTCTGATAAGGGCGAGGGGAAGCGTAGCTCAAGGTCATCCCACAGCGCCTCCCTGGCTGCCGTCATAATGGCCTGATGGTGCCAGTCCCACCGTTGGGCGAGGTAGGCAATCAGCCTTCGCTGCTCGGGGTTAAGGGAGGGTTTGAGTCGGTTGATTTCCAGGCGAGCATGGTAGTATCGCTTGTGGTGCACCCACTCCTGAATACGAGAGACTGACTCAAATTCCGACATCAGCTTTTGCAGCTCCCGTGATTTTCTGGCAATGGTTTGATGGTTTAACTGAAAAGGTGTATCGCTCATATCCGAGACCAGAAAACCATAAAAGCCCCGCTCCTGGCGAACATCAGAAAAGGCGGGTGAATGCAAGACCTGTTTTTTATTGGATATTGGCGCAATGGCTGTTGAAGCCACGGCTTGCCAATACTGCCAACGGCTTTTTTCTGCGAACTCAGGGGGAAGCAGGGTGATATATTGCAGAACATCCTCCCAGTTCTGGTCTGTCAGGGCTAAACGGATACGCCACTCAGTCACTTCAGGGTAGCTCAATAACGGGTCAATTCTGGCGATGTAGTGGCTGGCATTTTTATTGAAGTTTTTGGCTAATCGTATTGCCAGCCATTGATCTATATCCGAGATTTCAGCGAGGGTAAAGGGGTATTTATCGCGATTATCCAGCCATAATCGGCTGGCTTTTTCTATATCACGACGTCCTAATCGTTTAAGACCATATCGGTAGATAAAACGATGACGTTTTAATGCGTTGTTGAGTTGGCCCGTTTGAGACAGTTGTTTGGGATCGTTTCTGATTTTCCAGAACAACTTGGTATGCCTTTTTAAGCGCTGGTGGGTAATGGATTTGTCGATGTAACGGGCAAGGTTTATATTGCCTTTTTCTGCGGCGAGCCAGAAGCGGTCAAAGAGTTTGGTCTGGGTAAGTTTTCCGGCTTTTTTCCAGGCCGCGAACAGTGGATCGCAGGCTTTATTCTGAGAGTGACCTACCATCCACAGATGGGATGCCTGTTGCCAGGCTGCTGACTGTTTTTTGTGTTTATAAAGGGCGACACCGTTGAGGCACTGATATTTGGCACTGTAGATATCACTGCGCTCAAAAGCTGTTAAATAATCAGCCCAGCGCTCTTTAGCTGCGAGATAATCAAGCCATTGTCGTTGAAGACGTTCGCTGGAGGGCAGTGCGGGCCAGGAGGTCACAAACTTATCAATATCTCGCTGGGATAATGTGCTGAGCTGGTTAGAAAGTACCAGAGCCGTTAAATAAGGGTACAGTGGGTAGCTCTTTAGTTTTTGATAGTTTGATTCATACAGTCGGCTGTCTTTCTTTTTAAGTTTGCTTTCTACCTGCAGAAATAAACGACGTTGTGACTCAAGTGTATTGAGGTCTGTGGCTGCTGTAGAAATGGGCGGCAAACCCACCGTGGTTATGGCAAGGACAGCCATCCTTAAAAGTCTATATGTCATAACCAGTATCCAGTATTTTCTTTATTCTATCGCATTTATAAAAGGTTAGGGGTTAATAAGTCAATTAGCAAGTGGAAAGAAAAAGCGAGGATTTACCCGGTGAAATAATCTTATTAAATAAATTTTACCTTTATTTTGTTTTGTTGTGTCCCGCTATTTTAATCATATTTTTTGTCATTTGTATGGCTGTTTTATTTTTTTTATTTAATTTTTTTATCTTATTTAATTTGATGCGTGCCTGGGTCGATTGCTTGAACGATGCGTGTGAATTCTATAATTCCTTTCTGGTTATGTTGTGGGAGGGTGGTTTTAATTTATCTGGCAAGGTAGTGGATCGATGAAAAGAATATTCAGGTTAATGGGATATTCACTATCATTTAGTGTTTTTTCTTTTAATGGTTATTTGGCTGCTGAAGAAATTACAGTGGATGATTCCTATGCCAAGACTATTACCATTGGGAGTGGTTACAGTGATGATATTTTTATTTTTACCCGAAGAATGGATACAAGCGATCCTGAAAGTAATATTGAGCTGGTGGATACGATTCAAGGTCTGAAAATTGAAGCGCCGATACTTTATTCCGAATTGGAAGAATCAATATGGATTAGTCAACAGGGAACTGTGACAGGGCAAATTGTTAATGAAGGCGTTATTCAAAGTGGCATCCAAGTGGATGGTAATATTTTAGGAGAGAATACCACCCCTAGCCCTGCTATTGTTTCTGCAAGCACCGATGGTAGTGTTGGTGGCGATATTGTCGGAGGGATTGTCATTAATGGCTATGTCAATGCAGCAGACGACCATACGATTACAATAGGTGAGGGTGGCTTTTTAGACCGGTTAATGGTTAATTCAGGGGGCTTACTGAGAAATCGTGCCAATGGTAAAAGTGCGCTTTATGTGGGATCTGGCGGAGCATTAGGCGGTGACCTGAGATTACCTGCCCTCTATAATCCATTATATCCAGCCGTAGATGAACCCTTTATTGCTAGTAACGGAGATTCTTCTAACACACTCGTAGGCGTTAGTGGTACTGTTTTTTCTGATACAGGCAGTGGCATCAAAATTGACGGCACTGCTCAGGGGCAAATTATTGTTTATGATGATGGCCTGATAAAAGGTGAAAAAACAGCTTTAGAATCGGCCATTCGTATTAATTCGTCGTACAACGGAGAAATTTCTAATTTCAATGGCGAAATTAGGGGCGGGATTGTTATTTCAGGTACCCATACAGCATCGCTCAAGGATAGTCAAAATAACCATGCCTATTCAGCTTCGGGTCTTAGTGGGGATAAAGCCATATTGGAAGGTGGTTACTCAATAAATAGCAGTGGTGTCGCCAAATCATTGCATGGGGATCTGATTTCCCTAAGGGCTTATTCTGAGACAGATTATATTTATGTGGGTGGGTTGGCAGAAGCCGATGGTGTTGGCAATGCTGTTGTTTACGTGGCGGACTTTGGGGTGCTCGGTAAAGCAGAGTCGCCCGATATTCAGGCAATCCAGATCAACGGACAGGCGACAGCGTTTGATGGTACGGTCATCAGGGTGGATGGAACCGTCCATGGCTGGATTGGGGTTAGCGATGGGCGTTTGGAAGCCGCTGATGGGCATCGGGCTATCGACTTTAGTGGCGCGGACTCATCGCTAAAGTTCTTTCAGGAAAAAGCGAGTTCTGTCACCAAAGGGTCAATTATCGGCAGTACTTTGGGCGATGATCAGCTACTTATCACGGGCGGTAATGTGAATGCGCCGCAAGTGTCTGGGATTGAGAACATTCATGTAGAAGGGGCAACCCTGCTTTCAGATAGCCTGTCAGGTATTACCTCTATTCGTGTTATCAATAATGGGGTTGTGGATGCTGAGCAAGGGAATCTGTCAGGTAACTCAGGCGCCATGACCGTGTTGTCCGGTGGCGTAATAAAGGCTGATGCTATTACCGGGTTCCAGGATATAACAGTAAACGATAGTCAAATAACTGCTGGGTCAGTCTCTGGCGCTAAAACCCTTACAGTGGCTGATACGGGGAAGGTTATTCTGACAGGCGCTGTCTCTGGCTCGGGAGCGAGTGGTTCATCTTTGAAGATACTTTCAGATGGCGAACTTGCGACTACAGGTGTTTCAGGCTTTAAAGAGCTATTAATAGACAGTAGTAGTTTGTCCACGAGTGCTGTAACGGGGGCTGAGACTGTTACATTGGCTAACACGTCAAATCTCGTTCTATCAGGAAGCCTGGCGGGAGACTCTGCCAGCAGCAGCCATCTCTTGGTATCACCCGGTAGTACGTTGAACAGTCAGGATATAACGGGATTCAGACAAGTTACTTTGGATAATGGGCGGATTGATGCGGCTGATCTCTCTGATGTGGACAGTCTTACCTTAGCCAATACATCGAAGGTGGTGCTGACAGATGATGTCGTTGGCTACTCTGTTAACAGCAGTGCCATGGTCGTCGCATCAGGAAGTGATTTGGTGGGTGACGAGATTCAGGACTTTAACCAGGTGACGTTGAATGATGGAGGTGTCGGCGGAAGGCGTCTTGCCAACATTCATCAGATGGTTGTGGATAATGGGTCAACGGTTGTCTTAACCGAGGATTTGTCAGGTAGTGGTTTATCTGGCTCTGCTTTCGGGGTGTTTTCAAGCAGTAATATTAATGTTAATGACATATCGGGTTTTGGTAACGTATTTTTAGAAAGTAGCGGTGCCATTGATGCAAATTCGTTATCTGATACTGAGTATCTAAGCTTGAGTGGAGGGAGTGATCTTACCTTGTCGGGTAGTTTGACAGGCGGGGCATCCTCGGCATCGGAGTTGACTTTACAAGACGGTAAATTAACGGCGCAGGCAGTATCTGGCATTGAGCAAATAGCCATTAATCAGGGAGAACTGAATACTCAGTCATTGTCGGATGTTAATCGCCTTGATATGAATGCATCGAATCTCACCGTAAATTCTTTATCTGATATTGAATATCTAAGCCTGACCGGAGGGAGCGCTCTCACCTTGCCGGGGGGGGTGACTGGTGGGTCGGCCTCGGATACGCAGTTGGCCTTGCAAGACAGTGTATTAACAACTCAGGCAATAGCTGGCATTGAGCAAATAACCATCAATCAGGGCATAATTAATGCTCAATCTTTATCGGGCGTAAATCGCCTGGATATGGATGCATCGAATATTACCGCCAGTTCGCTATCTGGTATTGAGAATCTGAACTTGTCTGGAGATAGTCGTCTAACCTTGTCAGGTAATTTGACTGGCGGGGCTTCTTCTGCAACGCAACTGTCTTTGCAAAGCGGTATATTAACGACCCAGGCAATCTCTGGCATTGAGCAAATAACCATCAATCAGGGAGAAATTAATGCCCAGTCATTATCAGGTGTTAATCGTCTTGATATGAACACGTCAGGCAAAATAAGGGTTGCGGGCGACTGGGTGGCACCCGCGCTGGCTAATTTTGAAGTGCGCTCCGGTTATAACCCAAACAGTGCTTTAGTTGAGGTCGGGCAATCATTATCAATGCCCTCCGGTGGCAGTGATATGTGGGTTGTGCCAGGGTCTGCTGCAGCATTTGCCGACATGATGAAAAATGAAAAAGTCACCCTGGTCTCCGCTTCAACCATTGTTGAAGGCGACGATAACGTAACGTTGTTAAGGGACTCTGAGCCTGGCTATGTTAATGACGGTTATCTGCTTTATGATATAGCGCCTGAGATTACCGCCTCAGGTGAGCTGGTAGCCCGGATTATCCCAAGAAAAAGTGATGAGCTGATAGCTAATGAACCATTGTCACTAGAGCAGGAAACCTTGGTATCAGAAGCGGTGGATGCGGCCATAGCCCTTGACGGGGAAATTGACCTGGAAAAGCAACGCTTGATTCTTCAGGCGCTGACAGTCAAAGGTCTCAAGGATGTTGCCAACAAAATTTCGGACATTAAGCCTGCCAGTTTTGTTGGCTTGCGAGCCATACATAATATTATTGCCGATAATCGCCTAGGGGTGACGATGGGAGGCTCTTTTGGTGATGGTTATGACTACTCGAGTGCTGATTATAGCCACGTTGGTCGTGGCACAGCTTTCAGTTTTATGGAGGGCTCTGGCTGGGGGCAGCTTGTTGCCGGTAGCAGTCGTCACAAGGAAGTCGATGGCCGCAGTAGTTTTGACGGCAATATGACAGGCTTTGTTGTCGGCGCTGATTTTGATCTTACCCATACATTTCGGGTTGGCGGCGCAGGTAGCTGGACAAAAAATTCAGTAAAAGCAGAGAACGATGCCTCGGCCGATATGCATAATTTTATGGCGACACTTTACGGTCACTGGTACTTAAATGGTTGGTATGTTGATAGTATTTTCAGTGCAGGCAAGGGAAAGACCGATACTGGCAAGTTCATTTTGGGTAATCCGGTATCAGCGAGTTATAAAAGCACGACATATGGCGCACGGCTTATCGCCGGACATGCATTTGGTGCGGGAAACTGGGATGTTATTCCTCAGGCAGAATTGCACTACGGGCGTATGGAGTTTGATGTCTATGAGGAGAAGGGTAACAGCGGCTTTGAGAGAAAAATCAATATTAAGGATTATGATGTACTCGAGTTTGGTTTAGGCTTTAGCATCGGGCGCGCACCAGAACATGGCTACCGCTTCAGGCCAACTGTTGATGTAGTCGGTTACTATGATGTAAAAAACAATGGTACAGAGATACAGGCAAGCTATCTGGCAGGCGGTGATGACTTCTCTGTAACAGGCCCCTCACGGGACAAGTTCAGACTTAAGACAGGTCTGGGTATGGAAATAGATGTGCTCGATAGTTGGATGTTAAGTGCTAACTACAATATGAACTGGAGTAAGCACTTTTTATCCCATAGCTTCTCCGGCAAGGTGCGTTATGCGTTTTAGGCTTTGCTGAGAGAAAACCAATGGTCTATTCTAACGACGTTATTGGTATAAGAACCCGAATCTCGCCTAAACGTGAAAGCATCTCCTGGTGCAAACAAGCGTTAATAGACATACAACCACCACTTTGGTCACTCCTGCGAAGGCGGGAGTCCATTTTCTGGTAGATTCCCGCCTTCGCGGGAATGACGACTGTATGGGTATTAGCGCTTAACAGCACTAGTCATTCTTTAGATCCCTGAGTTTTCGGCGTTCTTTTTTGTTGGGTTTTCGATCAGGGCGCGCGGTGGCCAGGTTCATAGACTTTCTTTCCAGCGCTGTCTTTTCACGCGACGCGATACTTTCCTCGGTTTCAGCGTACAGTTGTTGGGCGACCTCGGCCTTTTGACGCTTATCGCTCAGTGCCTGCACCACGACTGTTTTTTCATCCCAGCCTGCCCGTAAACGAATGGTATCGCCTACCTTTGGTTCTTTACCGGGTTTGCACCGGGCACCATTGATGTGCACTTTACCTCCGTCAATAGCTTCCTTGGCGAGGCTTCGGGTTTTGTAAAAGCGTGCTGCCCATAGCCATTTGTCGAGTCGTATTTTCTCAGAGAGTGCCTTCATTCGCTAATAAGTCCCGAAAGTCTTTTACAGCCTTGTAGCCACCGGTATTGACTGGTGGTTTATGGCTGTCAGGCGTTTCTATTGTCAGGATCTGGGCGATGCCATAAGTCTTTGCCGCATCAAGGATAGAGTCAGTGTCATCAATGAATAATGCCCTTTGCTTGTCAAGGTTAATACGGCTTTCCAGTATTTGCCAGAATTGAGGGTGCTCTTTGGGGTAGCCGTAATCATGAGAGCTGATAAGCTGGGTAAAATAATGTGCCATAGGCAGTCGTTCCAGCTTGAATGACAGGGTATCCCTGTGAGCGTTGGTGATCATAATGACGGTTTTACTGGTGTTTTTTAGGGCTTTGAGAAAAACTTCGGCATGGGGGCGAAAGCGGATCAGATCCTGGGCCTCCCGTTTCAGTGACACCAGATCCAGTGACAGGGCTTCGCTCCAGAAGTCAAGGCAGTACCATTGCAGGCTTCCGGCTGTTTTGGCTAACAGGGGCGTATAGATCGCTTTTGCTTCATCAACGGGTATACCGAGCTGTTCGGCATATTTAGCTGGAACAAGTTTTGTCCAGAAATACGTATCAAAATGGAGGTCAAGCAACGTACCATCCATGTCCAGCAACACGGTATCGATTGTATTCCAGTTAATCATGGGCGAGCGTGTTTGTAGAAGAAAAGGGGGTTTTCATCATACCTTTCCAGGCTCAAGCAGGGAACTATGAATAAATTACCGGATATACACAGACGTTCTCAAGTCGCTAAAACCTGTCTTTTCAGCGTTGATCCTGAATTCAGGTTGAAGAGCCGGATCCGCGATTCTTCATCCCTATTAACTGAGAAGCGGTCTTAAACGTCATGCTCCTACTGCGGCTATGATAAATGGGTCTAAAAAGTCGCTTTTGTTCGTCAAATAGTCCCGCTATTCTCCTCACAAAAGCGACTTTTTATCCTCCATTTCTCGCAGTCCTCGCTAAGGGCAGAGTTTTAAGACTGCTTCTGAATAAACTGAGAGTGATGTAAAACGGGTCAGCACCACAAAATCATTAAAACGCTTAACCAGACAGCAGTGATATGCCTTAACTCACAAGTAAGTTTTAAAGCTGATTTATGCGCTAGGTCAATAATTCTGTCATCTTTTCTTGCGGTCTTCTCTCTCTTTTGGGTATATTTTCCAGCTCTTAAGAAGTGAGGGGTGAAATAGGATTATGAATTTACCCATTACAGTAATACTTGCCAAGGGATGATGGCTGCTCCTTGAGGGTCTGCGTAATTTAGTGAAAGACCTGATTTCATCAAGTTATCGCGATAAAAATACGACAGCCTCTAAGCATTGATAATTAAATTTTTTCGGGCGCTTTTACCCGTATCAACGGTGAATGACCGGGGGACAAAATGAAAAAGTTACTAGCTATGTTGACAGTCTCAGCACTGGCAGCCGCTACTTTCTCAGTTAACAGCGTGGCGGCCACCGTACCGCCGGGGACAACACTGGCAAAAGAGCAGACCCTGGTGCGGGGCAATGGTACAGAACCCGCTTCCCTGGACCCACAAAAAGTTGAAGGTGTGCCCGGCAGTAACGTGCTCGTAGACCTGTTTGAAGGGCTGATCACACAAGACAGCAACGGTAATGTTATTCCAGGGCAAGCTGAGAGCTGGACGGTTTCTGACGACAACAAACTGTTTACCTTTAAAATCCGTGATACGGCCAAGTGGTCCAATGGTGACCCTGTCACTGCCCATGATTTTGTGTATGCTTTCCAGCGTGCTGTTGACCCGGAAACCGCTTCCCGCTACGCCTGGTATATGGAAATTCCTACCATTATCAATGCCAGCGCCATTATCAGAGGCGAAAAGCCGGTGGATACCCTGGGTGTAAGAGCCGTCGATGACAAAACCTTCCAGGTGAAGCTGGAGAAACCTGTTCCTTACTTTATCAAAATGCTGGCCCATACCACGATGTTTCCAGTGCATCAGAAAACCATTGAAAAGTACGGCGATGACTGGACCAAGCCGGGGAATATGGTCTCTAATGGCGCTTATACCCTGAAGGAGTGGACGGTTAATGAACGCATTGTTTTAGAGAGAAACCCCAACTACTGGAACGATAAAGAAACGGTTATTAATCAAGTTACGTATCTTCCTATCACATCACAAACTGCCGAGCTTAACCGTTATAAGGCAGGGGAAGTGGATATGACCTCTACAATTCCCTTAGAGCACTACAAATCGCTGAAAGAAAGTATCCCTGAAGAAATCAAAACAACCCCCTACCTTGGCACCTACTATTACGAGTTTAATACCCAAAAGCCCCCTTTTGATGATGCCCGGGTTCGTAAAGCATTGTCTTATGCCATAGACCGCAATGCCATCACGCAATACGTGCTCGGACAGGGGCAACTGCCTGCCTTTACCATGACCCCCAGCTCTGTCAGCGGGTTTACTCCCCCCGACCTGCCCTATAGTCACCTCAGCCAGAGTGAGTTAAATGCTAAAGCTAAAAAACTGCTCGAAGAAGCGGGTTATAGCCAGTCGAACCCACTGAAAGTTACCCTGCTGTATAACACTCTTGACTCGCACAAGAAGATCGCCATTGCCATTTCTCAAATGTGGAAGCCCCTCGGTGTTCAGGTGACCCTTGAAAACAAGGAATGGAAAACCTACCTCGACAGCAAAGATGAAGGGGATTTTGAGGTGGCCAGAGGCGGCTGGATTGGTGATTACAACGAAGCCTCATCCATGCTGGACTTGAAAACCTCCACCCATGGACAAAATGATGGGAAATACAGCAGCAAGGAATTCGATGCCATTATGGCAAAATCCCGGACGGTTACCAGTGATGAAGAGCGTGCCGAGCTGTATAAGCAGGCTGAAGAAATCCTCGCAAAGGATATGCCATTAGCGCCTATTTATCAGTATGTCACTAGCCGTTTAGTCAAACCGGAAGTAGGTGGCTACCCCATGAATAACGTTGAAGATAATATCTATACGCGCGAACTGTATATTAAGAAACTCTAGGAGCCTGTTGGACTTATGCTTTCGATCAATTTGTGCGAATAGTTGACCTATTTAAGCAAGTTGATCGAAAATTCTGGCCGCACTTTCTCGCACTTTCTGGATTTTAGGCCGACATTGTCTTAAGTCCGACAGGCTCCTAGATAGCGGAGTGTTTATTGATCAGGCAGTCTCAAGCTACCTGATCAATAAAATAGCTGTTTCTTTCTTTTTAGAATGCTTTTTCACGCTCTTTTTTGGAAGGTCCTTTATTTTATATTCTCTAAGAAGCTGTTGATGATCTTTTGTGAAACGTTGAAAACAAGCGGCTTTTATCCGCGGTTTCAGCCCATAAAAGCTGTTGAACAGTTTCTAAGGCAGGTGCCGGGCATACAGCCCTGTACCAGCGAGAAAATAACCGCTGCCAGCCATAACCTTTTATTTGTTCGTTGAGAATAAGCAGGCAGCGACGGAGAGAAGCCATAATGTTAAAGTTTGCGACAAAGCGGCTGGCTATTGCAATTCCTACCTTGCTGATACTGGTCACCTTATCTTTCTTCCTGATGCAGATGGCTCCTGGCAGTCCCTTCACCGGTGACTTTAATTTGCCACCGGAGATACTAGCCAATCTGGAAGCCAAGTATCATCTGGATGAACCCCTTTGGAAACAGTACGGCTACTACCTGTGGGATCTGCTCCACGGCGATCTTGGGCCTTCATTCAAGTATAAGGATTATACGGTTAACGAGCTGGTGGGGCAGAGCTTTCCCGTCTCATTAACCATCGGCATGGTTGCTTTTATTGTCACCGTAATCAGCGGTGTGGCACTTGGTACCATTGCGGCATTAAAGCAAAATTCCTGGCTTGATTACACCATTATGACCTTTTCCATGGTGGGTGTTGTTCTGCCTTCTTTTGTTATTGCGCCGCTTTTGGTTCTTTTGTTCTCTGTTTCCCTTCAATGGTTGCCAGCAGGCGGTTGGGATAATGGCAACTGGCAAAATATGGTGCTGCCCGTCACAGCCATGGCCATCCTTTATATGGCAGCCATTGCACGCATTATGCGCTCAAGCATGATTGAAACCATGAACAGTCATTTTATCCGAACAGCCAAAGCTAAAGGGCTACCCAGGCATCAGATTATCCTGAGGCACGCCCTGAAACCGTCCATGCTACCTGTGGTTTCTTATCTTGGCCCGGCGTTTGTTGGCATTATTACCGGCTCGGTGGTGATTGAAACCGTTTTTGGTTTACCCGGTATCGGTCAGCACTTTATCAACGGTGCCCTGAACCGTGATTATTCACTGGTGCTTGGCCTGACTATCATTATTGGTGCTCTCACCATCTTGTTTACCGCCATCGTTGACATTTTGTATGGCATGATTGATCCGAAGATTCGACTGGGGGGCGCATGACAGCCATCATGAAGCAGAACTCCGCCATTAATCCATCGATGGTAGGTTCAGACAAAACAAAAGCAATTGAGAATTTCTCCAGCGAGTTGGATATCGCCGGCAGAAGCTTGTGGGCTGACGCTTATCGTCGCTTTCTTAGTAATAAGGCAGCCGTCGTTAGTATCGTTATTCTTTTTTTGATCTCACTGTTGCTTATTTTTGGTCCCTTCATTAGTCAGTATACCTTCGACCAAATTGACTGGATGAATATGGCTGCGCCACCTTCTTTGGAAACCGGGCACTTTTTTGGTACGGACCATCTGGGTCGCGACCTTTTTGTCCGAACCCTTGAGGGGGGGCGTATCTCCCTCATGGTCGGTGCCATGGGCGCTCTCATTGCGGTGTTGATTGGTACGTTCTATGGTGCCATGGCAGGCTTTTTTGGTGGTCGTGTTGATAACGTCATGATGCGGGCACTGGAAATTCTTCAGTCATTCCCCTTTATGTTTTTGGTAATTTTGATGATCACCTTCTTTGGCCGCTCCATTTTGCTGATTTTTGTTGCCATTGGTGCTGTATCCTGGCTGGATATGGCCCGGATTGTGCGTGGTCAGACCCTGAGCCTGAAGAACAAGGAGTTTATTGAAGCCGCTGTTATTTGTGGCACCAACTCTCGCCAGATTATCTTACGCCATTTAATTCCTAATCTTTTGGGAATTGTGGTCGTTTATGCGTCATTACTTGTTCCTGGAATGATTTTATTTGAATCTTTTCTGAGTTTCCTTGGCCTGGGGGTGCAGGAACCCATGACTAGCTGGGGTGCTTTGGTTAACGAGGGTGCCATGTCCATGGAAGTGGCCATATGGCAGCTGGCTTTCCCTACGGCATTTTTGGTCGTTACCCTGTTTTGTTTTAATTTTATCGGTGATGGGTTGCGCGACGCCCTGGACCCCAAGGATCGTTAAGTTATGAGTTTACTCGATGTACAAGATCTGCAGGTCACGTTCACCACACCCGATGGCAACGTCACGGCGGTGAACAACCTGAACTTCTCCCTGGCTGCCGGTGAAACCCTTGGACTGGTGGGTGAGTCCGGCTCTGGTAAAAGCCAGACGGCCTTCGCCCTGATGGGGCTTTTAGCCAAAAACGGCAATATTGCCGGTACTGCCCGCTTTGAGGGACAGGATATTCTTGGCCTGTCTGAGACGGAGCTGAACCGCATTCGTGCCAAAAAAATCGCTATGATTTTTCAGGACCCGATGACGTCCCTGAACCCTTATATGAAGGTAGGACCGCAGCTGATTGAGGTGTTACAGCTCCATAAAGGGTTGGGTAAAAAAGATGCCTTTGAAGAAGCGGTGAAAATGCTCGATGCGGTGAAAATGCCTGAAGCCCGAAAACGCATGGGTATGTATCCCCATGAATTTTCCGGGGGGATGCGTCAGCGGGTCATGATTGCCATGGCGCTTCTGTGTAACCCCAAGCTGCTTATAGCCGACGAGCCAACCACTGCCCTGGACGTAACCGTTCAGGCACAGATCATGGATTTGTTGAACGAACTGAAAAAAGAATTCAACACAGCGATTATTATGATCACCCATGATCTTGGGGTTGTTGCCGGCATATGCGATAAAGTGCTGGTCATGTATGCTGGTCGTACCATGGAATATGGAACGACAAACGACGTATTTTATGATCCACGACACCCGTATTCTGAAGGGCTGCTGAAAGCCATACCAAGGCTGGACACTGAAGGCGAAATTCTGCCAACCATTCCAGGCAACCCGCCCAACCTGCTGAATCTGCCCAAAGGCTGCCCTTTTCAGGAGCGATGCAACTATGTGCACAGCCAGTGCCGTGAGCAGGCACCGTCATTAACCACCTTTGGTGATGGGCGCAAAAAAGCCTGTTTTCTGGATGACCTTTCCACACATCCTCTCTCCGAAAACACGATTATCAGGGAAGGTGCCGCATGAACAAACAACCCATCCTCAGTGTAAAAAACCTGAAAGTTCACTTTCCCATTCCCAAAGCACGTGACTGGCCCTGGGAGCCTGTGCCAACGCTGAAAGCGGTGGATGGCGTCAGCTTTGATTTGTACGAGGGAGAAACCCTGGGTGTTGTGGGTGAGTCCGGGTGTGGCAAGTCCACTCTGGCGCGCGCCATTATCGGGTTGGCACCGACGAAAGCCGGAGATATTCTGTGGCAGAATGACAATATCGTCGGCGTATCAGGCGAAGCGTTAAGGCGTATCCGCCAGGATATTCAGATGATTTTTCAGGACCCGCTGGCATCTTTGAATCCCCGTATGACTGTGGGGGATATCATTGCTGAACCGTTGCGCAACTATCGTCCCGAGCTTTCAAAGAATGAAGTGATCATGCAGGTGCGGGCAATGATGGCGCGTGTCGGGCTGCTTCCTAATGTCATTAACCGTTACCCCCATGAGTTCTCTGGAGGTCAGTGCCAGCGTATTGGTATAGCCAGGGCGCTGATCCTGAAACCAAAACTGGTGATCTGTGATGAACCCGTCAGTGCGTTGGATGTATCCATTCAGGCACAGGTGGTTAATCTGCTCAAAGAGCTGCAAAAAGAGATGGGGCTGTCGCTTATTTTTATTGCCCATGATCTCAGTGTCGTCAAACATATCAGCGATAGAATTTTAGTCATGTACCTTGGCAACGAAATGGAAATGGCGACATCGGGTGATATGTACGAATCACCTCGTCATCCTTATACCAAGGCGCTGCTCTCTGCTGTGCCCATTCCTGATCCTGAACTGGAAAAAAGCAAGAATATCCAACTACTGGAGGGGGATTTGCCTTCTCCCATCAAGCCACCTTCAGGGTGTGTATTCAGAACACGTTGTCCCATTGCTGCTGAGAGCTGTGCGAAAGATAAACCGTGGCTTCAAGCCGTTGGTAATGAGCACTTTGCCTCTTGCCCGAGATCCTGATGGGTTTCCCCTGCTCTTTTGTCGGTGAGCAGGGGAATTTGTTCGTTGTTTTTGCTAATCTTAACACCACCCCTTCAAACGTAGCTGATGGTTGTGGATAGTTATGGTTAGCTCTATCGCTGTTTTTGGTAGCTCAGGCGCTATTGGTCAGGCTTTAACCCATCAGGCGATCCAATTGTACCCGGAGGCAACGTTGTATGCCTTTTCCCGTCAACCCCAATCTTTTTCTTCCTCCAGCGTTCAAGCCCATACTATTGATTATGGCAGTGAGCAAGCTATTGAGGCCGCAATCAACCTGGCTTGTGAGCATTTCCCTTTGGACAAGGTGATTGTGGCTACTGGCATTTTGCATGATGATCACGCTGCGCCGGAAAAATGCCTGCGGGATTTATCCGCTGATAACTTTCATCATTTACTGTCCGTCAATACGGTGCTCCCGGCAATCATTGCCAAATATGCGTTACCCAAATTGAATAAAAAAGCGCCTTCACTGTTTGCTGCTTTGTCAGCCAGGGTTGGGAGCATTTCAGACAATCAGCTAGGGGGCTGGTATAGCTACAGGGTTTCAAAAGCGGCGCTGAATATGGTGATAAAAACAGCCGCCATTGAAATGGCGCGGCGAAACCAGCAGGCCGTTGTCGTTGGGTTGCACCCTGGCACCGTGGATAGCTTTCTTTCTCGCCCTTTTCAAAAAAATGTACCGCAAGGAAAGTTGTTTACACCAGAGTACGCGGCACAAAAGCTACTGGCTGTTTGTGCCGGGTTAACAGCCGATGACAGCGGAAAGCTTTTTGCATGGGATGGTCAGGAGGTGGCACCCTAAGAAGCAGTCTTAAAAGTCATGCTCCTACTGCGGCTACGATAAATGGGGCTAAAAAGTCGCTTTTGTTCGTCAAATAGCCCCGCTATTCTCCTCACAAAAGCGACTTTTTATCCGCCATTTCTCGCAGTCCTCGCTACGGGCAGACTTTTAAGACTGCTTCTAAACAAATAATGTTTCCATAGAGTATGCCTGCATGACTAAAAAAACTATTGCGATTCATTGGTTTCGTCAGGATCTCCGTCTTTCTGATAATCCGGCATTAACAAAAGCCTGTGAGCACGATGGGGTGATGCCTGTCTATATACTGGATGACCAGAACGCCGGTGATCATGCTATGGGAGCGGCCAGTCGTTGGTGGTTGCACCACTCTTTGCGGTCATTGGGGCGTTCCCTTGATGGAAATCTTTCTTTGTATTCGGGTGATCCACTCGCTATTTTATCCGATTTAATCTCCCGCTACGGTGTCAGTGCCGTTTATTGGAACCGCTGCTATGAACCCTGGTGTATTGATCGTGATACCGCTATTAAACAATCGTTAGCATCACAGGGTATTACGGTGGAGAGTTTTAATGGCTCGCTTTTGTGGGAGCCGTGGGACATAAGAAAAAATGATGGTACTCCCTATAAAGTTTTCACCCCTTTCTATCGTAAAGGGTGTATGAACGCTGCACCACCGAGAGAGCCATTACCAGAACCTGAACAAAGTCAGTGCTTATATGATAAGCAGAAGGCTGTTTCCCTCGAAAGTCTGGGGTTGTTGCCCGATATACCCTGGGATCAGCAACTGGCCTCTCACTGGCATATTGGTACCAGTGGCGCTAACGCACGTCTTCAGGCGTTTATAGAACAAGGCTTAGGGCATTATAAAGGCGGGCGAGACCGGCCTGCCAGAGCTTATACTTCCAGGTTGTCACCCCACTTACACTTTGGTGAACTCTCGCCGAATCAGGTGTGGTATACGGTTCGCTCATTGGCTGACAATGAACATGTTGACCATTTCTGCAGTGAGTTGGGCTGGCGCGAATTCTCTTATGCTCAGCTTTATTTCAATCCGACGTTACCCAAAGATAACCTGCAGTCCAAGTTTGACTCGTTTCCATGGGAGAACAATGAAACCCTGTTAATGGCATGGCAAAAAGGGATGACCGGTATTCCCCTGGTGGATGCCGGTATGCGCGAGCTTTGGCAGACGGGGTCTATGCATAACCGCCTCAGAATGGTCGTGGCCTCGTTTCTGGTGAAAAATCTGCTGATACACTGGCATCATGGTGAGCGCTGGTTCTGGGATACACTGGTCGATGCTGATCTTGCCAATAACAGTGCCAGTTGGCAATGGGTTGCAGGTTGTGGGGCCGATGCCGCGCCCTATTTTCGGATTTTTAACCCTGTGGCTCAGGGGCACAGGTTTGATCCACAGGGGGAATATGTTCGTCAGTACGTCCCGGAACTGTCTGCTTTGCCCGATAAATATTTATTTGACCCGTGGTTGGCACCGGAGAGTGTTTTACGTCAGGCGAACATCGTACTGGGTAGTACTTATCCAAAACCCATTGTCGACTTAAAGGTGTCTCGTAATAAAGCAATGGAGGCTTTTCAGTCATTGGCGCCTGGCTCGTAACCGTGACAAATCTTCATAAAAATCACGTAACCACCTTGTTTTTCCCAGGAGCCTGTTGGGCTTATGCTTCTGAGCATAAAATTCAGTAGGGCGAGTCAGAATTTTCGATCAATTTGTGCGAATAGTTGACCTATTTAAGCAAATTGATTTGTAGAGTTGGCTTCGCTAAATATAAAAAACAACAATGTCAAACTAAGCACTATGGCTACAAACGATATTTCATAACTGAAAAACTCAGCTGTATATGTTGCCAATGATGCAACTAAAGCAGCTACGCTCAACTGAATGAAATTTGACACCCCTGCTGCATAAGAAACAACTTTCCCCGTAATTATCGTCGTTTACTTTCATCTACTTTCATCAAAGTGGATATCGTAACTTCAAAAAGTTCTACACTGATCATGTGTTGAAATACCATTCATTAGGAAAAACAGAGAGATGATTACGGTTTACTATGATGGTAAGTGCAAGGTGTGCTTAAAAGAGATTGAATATTATCAGCGCATTGCTCCAAAGGGGGTCTTTTACTGGTTAGATCTGACTGACCCCGGTAGTGACCTCAAGGGGGAAAGCTTTAGTCTTGTTCAGGCAATGAAACAGCTTCATGTAAAAGATCGGCAAGGGGCAGTGCATATTGGCGTCGATGCTTTTATAACAATATGGAGGGAATTAGGCCGGTGGAGATTGTTAGCAAACGTTGTATCACTGCCTCTCTTTTATCAATTATCTTGTGTCGTTTATAAAGTTTTTGCACAATGGCGCTTTAAACGACTGAAGCATTGTCAGATTTCCGGGATGTCGAAGGGATAATCTTACAGTTTCAGGCCAGTATCGTCTCTGTGAAAAAATCTTTTTGTCGCGATTTATAAGGCAGCCCTCCCAAAAAAGTAACAATATCAAGGTGTTCAGAAAGTGACATTGTTGCTGGGTGTGAGCCTTGTAGCCCTTCAGGGATAGCCATGCCCAGCTGCTGGTAATGCTCCTCCCAGAAGGGATAAAACTCACCTGTTTGTGGATTTTTAAAGCTCATGGGCTGAAGTTCAAACACAGGGGCGTCGTTGTTGGCTTTTTCAAAAGCGGAAATAATCAATTTACTGCAATACCAGCCGCTGTCAGAACAGAAGCTTTCATCATAAGGCGCTGACAGTTTGTTTTTTATAAATGCCAGCGCTTCAGGTATCAGTGATTGGTATTGCCGGGTAATTCTTGCAATGGTGATACAAGGCTGATTATTGGTATCAACGACAGAGGCTTCGATAAACTGCGACAAAGAGACGCTTTGCACTTGAGGCGGTACAGCCTCAATCACTTGCTCATTGCCCATATAAGTTGCTACATGATTGAAGATATGCCCATTGACGCCCTCAAACATCTGGCTGATGGTTTCACCGGCGTCGTTGTTTTTCGCATACTGAAACAGAAAATCGCCGGGCTTGAGGCATGGACTTAAATCAATCTGTGTAGCACCCATGATTTATACCTGCTGTCGTAAATGGTTTAGCACAGAGGCTGTATCGGGCCGGATGCCCCGCCAGATAAAAAACTGTTCTGCTGCCTGCTCCACCAACATCCCTAAGCCGTCAATGCATTGTTGAGCACCGTGTTGTTGTGCCCACTGGTTAAATACGGTTGTCTGTGCGCCGTACATCATATCGTAACAAACCGTATCGCTATTGATGATTGACGGTGACAAAGGTAATGCCTGTCCCTGAAGGCTCGCTGCCGTACCATTGATAATGATGTCAAAGGGGTGATTAAGGGCTTCAAATGTACTGACGCTCAGTAGTGACTCATGTTTAAACGATGCCGCTAACGCCTGCGCCCTGGTCAGTGTTCGATTCGCTATTGTAATTGACGAAGGTTGTTCCTGAAGAAGGGGCGCCAAAATACCTTTTACCGCACCGCCAGCACCGAGTACCAGAATGTTGGCACTTGTCAGGGAGACGCTATGATTGGCGGTTAAATCCCGGACAAGACCAACACCGTCAGTGTTATCACCATTGAGTTCCCCCTTGGCATCTACCCACAAAGTATTCACCGCACCGGCTTTTTGGGCACGCACCGTCTTTATGTTGGCTAACTCCCAGGCTTCTTCTTTAAACGGCACTGTAATACTCAAGCCTTTACCACCTCTGTCTTGAAAAAAAGCGGATAGTGCTTTTTCAAAGCCATCAAGAGCCGCTTCTTGAGCAGAGTACTCCAGCTGTTGGTGAGTTGCTTCAGCAAACAATGTGTGAATGGCTGGTGATTTGCTGTGCTTAACGGGGTTTCCTATCACAGCATAGTGATCGATCAGACTCGTCATTTCTCTTTCGTGGACCTCTTTTATGCCCAGTCTTTTTTGGTCAGATAGTGGGTGTACAGTTTTTCTTCTTCAGAGCCAGGCTCAGGATGCCAGTCGTAATCCCAGCGCACGTGGGGGGGTAATGACATGAGGATGGATTCGGTTCGCCCTCCAGACTGGAGGCCAAATAAAGTTCCACGGTCGTATACTAAGTTGAATTCAACATAGCGTCCACGGCGGTACTCCTGAAAGTGTTTGTGGCTTTCGTTAAAGGGCGTGTTTTTTCTTTTAGCAATGATAGGCTGATAGGCTTGAATATAGCTGTTACCCACAGCTTGCATAAAGTCGAAGCACTTTTCAAAAGGCCATTCATTCAGATCGTCAAAAAACAGGCCACCAATGCCCCGGGGCTCATTGCGGTGCTTGAGAAAAAAGTAATCATCACACCACTTTTTATAACGGGCATAGACTGAATCACCAAAAGGCTCACAAGCCGCTTTTGCGGTTTGGTGCCATGATTCGCAGTCCTCATCATTGCCATAATAAGGTGTCAAATCATAACCACCACCAAACCACCATACAGACTCAGCACCCGGTTTGCTTGCTACTAATAAGCGGACATTCGCGTGGGAGGTTGGTACAAACGGGTTATCGGGATGAATCACCAGCGACACACCCATAGCCTCAAAACTACGACCTTCAAGTTCAGGACGATTTGCGGTAGCACTGGCCGGTAATGCAGACCCCGTTACATGAGAAAAGTTAACGCCCCCTTTTTCGATAACGGCACCGTCTGAAATCACCCGGACACGGCCGCCCCCGGCACCATTTTTGTACTCCCAGCTATCTTCCTGAAATTTCTCACGGCCATCTTCTTTTTCAAGGATATTACAAATCGAATCTTGTAAGGACAGCAGATAGGATTTTACGGCTTTAACGGCGCTATCTGTCATAATTTTACCCGTACTCCGGCTAATCGGTATTTGCCACAGTTTGCCTGTATCCGGGAGGCTTTGCCAGCGACGGGGTTAACCTTCCCGAAATACTTTGTTGGTTTTCAGGTCACGAACCTCTGAAGGAGAAATTCTCGCCCCGGTTTCACCCTTTGCAATGCCATCAATACTGCCGAGAAACGTCTCTTCTACGCGTTGTTGACTGACAAGTGGCGCTTTGCCTGCAAGGTTTGCAGAAGTGGATACCATCGGTTTTCCCAGGGAGGCACAGAGATAACGAATGACAGGGTGGTCGCTTACCCTGATGGCAGCAGAGTCAAACCGCCCCCGAACCCATTTGGGCGCCCAGCCTTTGGGGTCGGGCACTATCCATGTTACGGGCCCTGGCCAGCTGGAAGAAAGTTTTTCACGTTCCTCCGTCGTTAATGGTGCCAGCAGTGGTTCAAACTGCTCTTCTGAGACCCCCACCAGAATCATGCCCTTTTCCACAGGTCGGGCTTTGATATTCAGCAAACGAGATACTGCCTGTTCATTCCATGGGTCACAACCAAGCCCCCAGACTGCTTCTGTCGGGTAGGCAATGACACCCCCTTCAGCAAGGGTGTCAGCGACTTTATTCAATGCATCAATATCAAGAATCATAGGCTCAACTGGTTTTGCAGAGCCGCATCCCTGGCTATAGTAGCTTCCGCATTTGCCTTGCGTTCCATCTTCAGGCGATTGGAGAGTTCTTTGTCGTTCAGGGCAATAATCTGGGCAGCAAGGTAAGCTGCATTCTTAGCGCAGTCTTTACCCACTGAGACCATGGCCAAAGGGTATCCGCAGGGCATTTGTATTACCGATAATGACCCGTCAAGAAAGCCTGAGTCATTGGGTACACCAATAACTGGCTTAACGGTCAAAGATGCCACGGCGCCTATTAAGTGAGCAGCTTCACTCGCGCAGCAGATAAATACAGCAGCACCACGGGCGTCAGCTTCTTTAACATAGGTCTGTGTTGTCTCCGCGGTACAAAGGGCTGAAAGAACTTTCGCTTCCACCGGCACATGAAGCGCTTTTAGTACATCAATAACCAACTGAATTTTAGGCAGATCAGAATCTGAACCCATAAGAATCGCAGCAAACGGCTTAGGCACAAGCTTAGCTCCTCACCACAAAGTAGATGTCGGTAGTGTAGCAGGGTAGACCCTATAGCTCACACAAAAAATTCCTTTCCTGGCAGTGGCTACTATTTGAGTATTGAAGGTGGATTGTAAAAAAATTGATTATAAGCACCGCTGCCCATCAATGGATAAAGCGATAAGAGCGGGTGCTTCTTTGCTCAGAAAACGAACGATACACAATCCAGAAAGTGCGGCCAGAATTTTATGCTCGAAAGCATAAGTCCGACAGGCTCCTGGGGTAACGACAATCCGTTTTGGCAAACCGCTGTTAAAGTGAAACTGCACAGCTCTACCGATCGGGGAGGAACCTGGGAAGTTATCCTCGGACAAATTCCTGAACCTCAGCAAGATAATACGGTACTGAGAAGTACGATTCAGGGTAGGTGGTTGTACTTATCCTGTTTTTTTTGTAGTATGGAAGCCGTCGAAAGGCATCGTATCGATAAAAAATACAAATAAGAATGAGGGCGTTGTCATGTCACGGGATTATGACCACCAGATGGAAAAAGACTTTTTGCTTGACGACGGTATTCAAAGGGAGGATCTGCATGAAAAGGGCTCTAAAAGAGCCCTTCAGATTCGAAGAGCGCTAGAAGACCGCGAAGAAACCAAGCGGCTCAGTTCCCTATGCGGTGGTGATTACTGGGAAGACATATAATCCTTTCATTCTTCAGTGCCTGTTAAGCGCGCTGAAATTACACGCTCTTATATATTTAAAGCCCTGGCTCTTTACAAGGAGGTCAGGGTTTGCCATGTTGGTAGTCCTGATTGTTTTTGATGGTTCACTTCTTTAGTATCAGCGCCCTCTAACCCTGTAAGTTCTGTTGCTTTACTTACCTTGTTCTCAAGTCAGGGCGCAGATGATACAAACAACACCCCATGATGTAACCGGCAGGCGCTAAAAGGGTTCGGCAGTTTCTATTAACGACTAACGTGTAACGAATTCCCACAAGGTGGCTATCTTGCCCCTGTGGTTGTGAGCGTCTATTGGAGAACAATCTTGTTCAATTTACAGGCAAGTAGAGTAGGTAGTTTTAAAAACGACATGCTCTCAGGACTAACAGTGGCGTTAGCTTTGGTTCCCGAAGCGGTGGCTTTTGCCTTTGTGGCAGGTGTTGAGCCTTTGGTGGGTTTATATGCGGCCTTTATGGTGGGGCTGATTACGGCAGCCATCGGTGGGCGTCCCGGCATGATTTCCGGTGCCACAGGGGCCTTGGCTGTTGTTATGGTCTCGCTGGTGGCAGAGCACGGTGTGCAATATTTATTTGCCACCGTGGTGCTGATGGGGATACTCCAGGTGTTGGCCGGTATCTTTAAACTGGGTAAGTTTATCCGTATGGTGCCACACCCGGTGATGCTCGGTTTTGTTAACGGTCTTGCCATCGTTATCTTTCTTGCGCAATTGGGTCAGTTTGGTGTTCGTGGAGAAGAAGGTTGGTTAGCCGGAACTTTTATGGAAGGCAGTGTGATTGATATTGCCTGGATGAAAGGAGAGTCCTTGTACATGATGTTGGGGCTGGTGGTCGTTACTATGGCGATTATTCACTTCCTGCCAAAACTAACCAAGGCGATTCCCTCATCATTAGCTGCAATTGTGATTGTTAGTGTGGCTGTATTTACACTGGATCTTGATACCCATACGGTTGGTGATGTTGCAAAAATAGCAGGTACATTGCCAGCGTTCCATATCCCCGGTGTGCCCTTTACGCTTGAAACATTGCGGATCATTTTACCTTACTCTCTGATTCTTGCCGCTATTGGGTTGATTGAGTCTTTACTGACACTGCGAATGATTGATGAACTGACCGAAACCCATGGTAGCAGTAACCGTGAATGTGTCGGTCAGGGTACAGCCAATATTGTTACTGGCTTCTTTGGTGGGATGGGTGGTTGTGCCATGATCGGCCAGAGTATGATTAATGTGAACTCTGGTGGTCGTGGGCGCTTGTCAGGTATCACTGCCGCATTGTGTTTATTAGCGTTTATTCTGTTCGCGTCTTCATTAATAGAGAGTATCCCCGTTGCAGCACTGATTGGTGTGATGTTTATTGTGGTGTTGGGCACGTTTGAGTGGACCAGTTTTCGCATTATTCGACGAGTGCCCAAAGGCGATGCCTTTGTGCTGGTGTTGGTGTCTGCTGTTACTGTATTTACTGATCTAGCCATTGCTGTCATTGTCGGCGTGATTGTGTCTGCCCTGATTTTTGCCTGGAAACACGCCAAGCACATTCGGGTAGAAAGAAAAGAGGATGATAAGGATTCAACCGTTTACACGGTGCATGGCCCGTTATTCTTTGGTGCAACCAGTAACTTTCTGGAACAATTCAGCCCAAAGGATGACAATAAAGATGTCATTATCGATTTTGCAGACTCAAGGGTATGTGACCATTCAGGGCTGGAAGCTATTGATACACTGGCTGAGCGTTATATGAGCAGTGGACGACAATTGCACTTCCGGCATTTGAGTCCTGACTGTCGCCAGCTATTAAAGAAGGCGAGGGGCTTGGTTGAAGTGAATGTGATTGAAGATCCGAAATACTTTGTTGCAACCAATAACTAAGTAGCCCTCTTTATAAAGCCAGCGCATTGTCGCTGGTTTTTTGGTGGATAGGTAAAACTACGTGGTTGCGTTACTATACCATCGCCCTATAATGCGTCTCCAGCTTGGGCGGCACGCCTTCGGTTATTTTCTCTCCCACGTC
>NZ_JAVLSP010000051.1:0-27292 GCF_031528575.1 Candidatus Sororendozoicomonas aggregata | reverse complement strand
GTCAAATAGCCCCACTATTATCCTCAGAAGCAGAAATTTTTATCCTCAATTTCTCGTAATCCTCGCTACGGGCGCTATTCTCGGTCAGGCTCCTAGCGTCTTAAAATAGTAATCCATCGCCCAATATTCAATAAGCTTGCCATGGCCGAAGCCACGTAAGTGTATGCCGCCGCTTTTAGTACCTTTCGTGCATTGGGTATATCCTGCCCTGCCAGGTAGCCCTCTTCAAGCAGTGGCAGTGCTTTATTAAAGCTGGCATCGAGTTCCACAGGCAAATTCATTAATTGTACCCACAGTGATGCCAGAAGCCCGGTTAAACCAATAACCAGTGTCAATAGCGTACTTTGGGGTATACGGGTAATGATAAACAGCACCGGGCTGAGCATTAGCGCCAGCGCGCTGAAGCGTTCAATCCACAGTGCCATGGTAATACGTTGCTGGCGTCGCATAAATCCCTTGTGTTGCTCTTTATGCTGCAATGCATGACAGGCTTCATGGGCGGCAACAGCCACTGCCGCGATGGATTTTCCATGATAATGGCCGGGTGACAGGGATATCCGCTTTGTCTTTGGGTCATAAAAGTCTTCCCCTACACCCCCTTCTGCAACGGATACCCCGGATAAATCAAAGCGGCCGATTAAATGCTCTGCCAGCTCGCCGCCTGTGCCTTGTAGATCTTTGCGCTCAGCGCTGTGCCTGTGCAGTGTTTGCCTGACATACCACTGGGGACCAAACACCAGAAGCACTACAACAACGCCCAATACAATATATCCCATTTTCTTTACCCCCCTGTTTTATTCTGGCAGTGGCTGTGAAAAAATATATCCCCGTTGCTTTAACCAGGGCTAGGAGCCTGTGTTGTGATGGGTTTCTCCCTTTGCAGGAAGACTGTTTGTTGGTAAGTGAGTAATGCCACTCGATCCTCCCTATGCACAGATTTTTAAGACTGCTTCTAACCCGGATATTTCATAAACAGGCTCCTGGCCTTGCTTGCTCCTTGCGACTCTAAGGGAGTTTTGCTCAGTCGACCGTACTCCCCGGTCGGCGCTCCCTCGCAAAATCCCTTAGAACCGCAAGGTTCCGCGCAATTCTCAGGGCAGTTTATGAAATATCCGGGCTAAAGCATACACCGGTTAGTCGCTTCACATCCTGGTTATTTTTCGGGATAATTCGGGCATTTGTCATACACCAGCAGGCTCTTGATTATTCAACCACTACATATCACCCTTGCCCCCATGGAAGGCGTTGTTGATTACCTGATGCGCGAGCTACTCACCGATGTCAGCGGCCTTGATCACTGTGTGACCGAGTTTGCGCGGGTGACAGATACCCCCTTGTCGGTAAACGCTTTTTATCGTTTGTGCCCGGAATTGTACCACAATTGCCAGACTCGCAACGGCACGCCTGTCACTATTCAACTGCTCGGCAGCAACCCTGAGATGATGGCATTAAGCGCAGTGAAAGCAGCAAGCCTTGGGACTAAAGCGGTGGATTTAAATTTCGGTTGTCCTTCGCGCGCGGTGAACAAGCATAAAGGAGGCGCTGTGCTGCTGAAAGAGCCTGAGACTATTTACACGATTGTGAAAGCCTTGCGAGAGGTATTGCCAGAGCGCATTCCGGTAACGGCTAAAATCCGTCTTGGTTATGACACCACTGAATTGGCAGTGGATAATGCCTGTGCGGTTGAAGCAGCAGGCGCTCAGGGGCTGACGGTCCATGCACGGACAAAAGTACAAGGCTACAAGCCCCCCGCCCATTGGGAGTGGATTGCAAAAATCAAAGAGCACACCCGCATTCCGGTAACAGCGAATGGGGATATATGGACAGTGGCCGATGCTGCCAATGTTGTCGGTATCTCAGGATGTAACAGAATTATGATTGGCCGGGGAGTACTGAGAAACCCACTGTTACCGCTGCACATCAAACAGCAATTGACGGGTCTCTCACCTGAGCAGCAATGGCGTGACTCTTTGGCTATGCTGCAACGTTTTATTACCCTGGCTAAAAGCCGCGCTGACCAAAACTCACCGCATCCTTATTTTATCACTGACAGTAATCGCTATATCATAGGACGTGTAAAGCAGTGGCTTGGGATGATGGGTAAAACATCTGACCGGGCACTGGTACTATTTCAGCAGATTAAACGGTTGAACTGTTCTCAGCGTATTAGCGATACACTACTTAATGTCTGATCAATAACGTCCGGATGCTTGAAGGGGAGGGTGAGAGAAATAGCCATGAAGGTGATTTTTCATTTTTTGCGCTCTCCACGACGGGTGTTGCGTATCAGTCGGCAGCGGAATCGTCAGCGTATCAAACGGAGCCTGTTTAAAGTCAAACAGGCACTTGCCCAGGAGCGAGAAGAAACGCAGTTGATGTTGCAAACATACCGTAAGTTTACCCTTGGTGAAGCGAGCAAAGAGGAGATGAAGCTGGCAAACCGTCAACTGGCGGAACTGCTGAAAGGTCTTGGTATAGGTGTTTTTGCCATTCTACCCTTTGCGCCTTTAACCATACCCGCTATTATCCTTGTTAGTCGGCGCCTGGGCGTGAATATCTTACCCAGTGCTTTTTATCAGCAGGACGGAAAAGCTTCAGGCAAGGTTGATAAACCCTAATCCGCCAGCCATTCACCGGACAGTATTGAATGCCTGTACAGTCATACCCCGATCACTACCAGGGCCTTCGTTATGCCGACGTCAGCTGGAATGACAGCGGCCAGCCTTCGTCTTCGTATTTCAACGATATTTATTTCTCCACAGCGTCTGGCATTGAGGAGAAAAAGTCCGTGTTCCTGGCTGGCAACCAGCTCGAAGCACGGTTTAAGGCTCTGTCACCGGGGAGTGCCTTTGTCATTGGCGAAACAGGTTTTGGGACTGGCCTGAGTTTTCTGTGTGCCTGGCAGTTGTTTGAACAGGCAGCGCCGAAAGGGTGTCAGCTGCATTTTATCTCCACAGAAAGTCAGCCTTTGCGGCAAAACGATTTAACCAGAGCTCTAGCCCTGTGGCCTCAGTTATCAGCGTTCAGCAGACAGTTGCTTGAGGGTTATCTGCCGGCCAGTAAGGGTTTTCACCACCTGCGTTTCAGTGGTGGTCGAATCCGCCTGACCTTACTGCTAGGTCATGCCCCTGATATGCTATCGCAGTTGAACGCCAGGGTTAATACCTGGTTTCTCGATGGCTTTTCCCCTGCCAAAAACCCGGATATGTGGCAACCAAGCCTTTTTACCACGCTGGCACAAAAGAGTGCGGATGATGCGACTTATGCCACCTTCTCATCGGCGCGGCTGGTTCGCGATGGGTTAATGGGGGCTGGCTTTTCTGTCAATAAAACCCCGGGTTTTGGCGCAAAACGTGACCGTTTATCCGGTGAGCTGAAAAACAAACCGCCGCTTCAACCAGCGACTCTCTCATGGCACCAATACCCCGCCATCTGCCACACCAAAACCGCGGTGGTGATCGGCGGTGGCCTTGCCGGTACCAGCTGTGCCCGCTCCCTGGCTGAGCGGGGTTGGCATGTCACTTTACTGGAAAGACATAACCGGCTGGCCACGGAGGCGTCTGGCAACCCGCAGGGAATGCTCTACGCCAAACTGTCCGCCAATGACACCCCCTTAAGCCGCCTGGTTGCCCAGGGGTACTGCTATACCCTGAATCTTATCAAACAACTCGACACGGATTACCCCGGTTTGCGCCATGCCTGTGGCCTGATACAGTTATGCACATCGGATAAAGTCCGCCAGCGCTATCAGGCGTTAACACAGCAGTTTCCACCGGATTTTTTGCGGCTGCTCGACAAAAAGTCACTCTCAGACATTGCTGGCCTGCCCGTTGAGTACGATGGCCTTTACTTTCCCGAAGCGGGTTGGGTTGATCCGCGCCAGCTCTGTCAGGCACTGGTTAATCATCCAAACATCACTGTAAAGACCCACACAGCGGTTGAATCGCTGAAAAAAGGTGTGGCAGGCTGGCAGTTAATCATGCCCGATGATAAAGCCGTGCTCACAAGTGACGTCGTTGTCTGCGCGGGGGGGGGCTCAATCAGCAATGTAGAGCAACTCAGTCATATTCCCCTGAAAGCCATCAGAGGTCAGACCACCCAAATTGCCGCGACCGGGCACAGCGGTCAATTACACGCTGTTGTCTGTGGCGCAGGCTATATCGCACCGGCGATGGATACAGGGCATACCCTTGGCGCTACGTTTGATTTTCACTCCCAGTCCACCGCTGTTACTGAGGGCGACCATCAGCAGAACCTTGCCATGCAGGACGAATGGTTTCCCGCCTTCACCCATGCCGCGGGGGGAGACGGCATTCGCATTCAGGGAGGAAAAGCGGGTTTTCGCTCGACAACGCCCGACTACCTGCCTGTTGTTGGACCCGTTATTGATAAAGCCGACTTTTTAAGGGATTTTGCCCTGTTGCGTAAAAACGCTAAACACCCCTATACCGAGGCACCCCCGTTTTTAGAAGGTTTGTATATCAGTGCGGGCCATGGTTCCAGAGGGCTGATTACCTGCCCGCTAGCCGGAGAATTACTGGCCAGTATGATTAACCATGAGCCCGCGCCTGTGCCTGTGGATATTGTGCATGGGCTGAATCCATCACGATTTTTAGTCAGGGACTTGTCTCGCAATAAAATCTAGGAGCCTGTCGGGCTTAAGCTTTCGAGCATGAAATTCAGTAGAGCGAGTCAGATTTTTCGATCAATTTGCGCGAATAGTTGACCTATTTAAGCAAATTCATCAGAAAATATGGCCGCTCTTTCTGGATTTCAGGCCGAAATTGTCTTAAGTCCGACAGGCTTCTATAGGTTGTTGGTATCAGGAGTGATTGACTGTATTTTTTTGTTGAGGTTTTATGATTATTTTTGGCTTATTCATTTCAGGTAGCAGTGGCGTCAGTGTCACTTCTAAAAGCGTTACTTTTTTCTCTGACGTGCTTTGCGTGTTGAATTGAGGGAATTTCAACCTGACCGCAACAGCATACTCTCCCTTCAAGTCCATTCTTACTGTGTTATTTTCATCAATGTGAGGGTTTTGAATATCAGAAAAGGTGTATTCGCGACAATCATAAACACCCTCAAGGCATTGAACCCACAACCAGGTCGTTTTTTTTACTCGCACCTGTTGATCTAATGAAAACAAGGTACAATAAGAGAGCAAATCAAGATAAGAATTTTCTGGCGCGGTATAATCTGATGCTTGCTTTTCATATATACAAACCCCTCTATTAAAAGTACGCCCCCCTAGAATTATATGACGCAAAAGCATGTGACCAGTTAGACTCTGATAAGTAGAATAAGTAAACACAATTTTTTTATCATGACAAATGCCCTGTTGAAAAATATCTTTAAGGATAGGTTTTTTTTGTAAAGCAGTAATGTATTCCATCAAAGGCATCTCCTCCTTATTGTCTGGATTGTCTGGATTGTCTGGAGAAACCTCCATTTTTTCCCTTACTATATAATATGAATAGTGACCATCAACTATTTTCTCAACAAAAATCTGTAAATCCAGATCACCCACTAACTCGCCATCACAGAAGTAAGAAAAAAGATCACCTTTAACCCCAGTGGACGAAAAGCAGCAAGCCAGCAGTATGAAAAAACGCGTAAATTTCTTTATTGTCATAAAGCGCCCATCAGATCAGTAATGAATGATAGACTAGCTGAATAATTGAAAATTTTGTAATAGTTAAACAGAATGTCAGGCAGCAATTGATCACTGGAAAAACTAATAATACCTCTGTTTACTTAAACCTGAATACAGCTGTTGATCACTTTTAATTTGCTTGAAGTAGGGTTTTCAGGGAGAAACGGGCATCCTTTTGTTGAGCTTAAATGGAACCATTGGCGAATAAAAACCATTTAGAAGCTGTTCATGATTTTTTGTGAACAGCTTTTTAAAAAGAAGATCACTTGTTATGTGGGTGAGAAACAAACCCCTGTCCCGCCAATGCCACAATACCCTTGGGGGTTTTTTGCCAGATACTGCTGATGATAGGCTTCGGCATAATAAAAGCCATTAACAGGGGCTATTTCAGTGGTAATTGTTTTTCCACCCTCGTTGAACAGCTGTGTCTGGTAGTGTTTTTTTGTCTTACAAGCCAGCAGAAGTTGATCATCTGTTGTCGTGTAAATTGCGGATCGGTATTGCGTGCCTCGATCATTCCCCTGACGCATGCCCTGGGTTGGATCATGGTTTTCCCAGAATGTTTCCAGTAGCGCCTGACAAGTGATTTTTAGCGGATTATAAGCTACCAGAACCACCTCAGTATGCCCTGTTTTTCCGGTGCGGACTTGTTCATAGGTTGGATCAGCGGCGTTACCCCCGGAGTATCCAACGGCTGTCGTCCAGACGCCGACTTGTTGCCAGAGCAATCGCTCCGCCCCCCAAAAGCAACCCATGCCCAGATATATGACCTCAACACCTTCAGGAAACGGGGCTTGAATGGCTCTTTGGTGGACAAAGTGCCCATCAGGCACAGCCATTGGCCCTTGACGCTCTCCAACGGGGTTATCTGAAAACATGTTAACAAAACTCCTTATCGCAATCGCCTTTTCTCACTACCAAAATGCCCAGGTTAGCTCAGCAGCAGGATAAGGCAGGATGACCAGTAATAGCAAAAGGTTAACACAGACCTGCCGCCACAGGTGATGCGTGGGAGTCATCATTTTGCTATTATCCGCGGCAAAACGACAGCCTATGCATCCGACAGGCTCCTAAGGGCATGATCAGATAAACCAGTGACGTCCGAGTAGTGAATTGTCGGTGCAACCTCTGGGGATAAAGTTTATCGTCAGAAACGGTGCGTCACCTGAGAACATGTCAAAAGGTATGGCGCTTGGTGAAATATGGGGACGATGGGGAAGATAGAAATAAGGCCGCTGGCAACGTATAAAGTGCATTAATCTTCAAACGGGTGATGAGCCACTTTGAACGTCGGATAACATGTAAGTAAAGGCGCTTCAATTCTCATTTGAATTGCCAAGCATGTCCACTGGTGGGTAACTTACGTAATCTGCCAGAATGATCGAGATTGATGCCATGACAGCAATATGTGAAATCAAAGAACTGCGACAGCGGGCAAAAAAACGAGTACCCCGCATGTTTTACGATTATGCTGACTCCGGCGCCTGGACAGAGTCCACCTATCACGCCAATGAAGCGGCGTTTGGCAAGATTCTGTTGCGACAACGCGTGGGGGTCGATATCAGTGAGCGTTCAGCGGCCACTGAGATGCTGGGAAAGGCAGTAACCATGCCGGTAGCGCTGGCTCCTGTGGGCATGGCTGGCATGCAACAGGCTGACGGTGAGATCAAGGCAGCCAGGGCAGCGGAAGCTTTTGGTGTCCCTTTTACCTTGTCTACCCTGAGCATCTGCTCCATTGAAGACGTGGCCGAACATACCACTGAACCTTTCTGGTTTCAGTTATATATGATGCGTGACCGGGAGTTTTGTGGTCAGCTGATTGACCGGGCAAAGCAGGCAGGGTGCAGTGCCTTGGTGCTGACGCTTGATTTGCAGTTGCTCGGACAGCGGCACAAGGATATTCACAATGGTCTGGGAGTGCCGCCCAAACTGGGTCTGAAAAGCTTTTTACAACTTGCCAGCCGGCCACTGTGGTGCCTGAAAATGGCGACTACAAAACGGCGCACTTTTGGTAATATTGTCGGATACGCGAAAGGTGTTGATAATCTGACATCCCTGGCACAATGGACGGCGTCACAATTTGACCAGACACTGTCATGGCAAGATGTTGACTGGATTCGACAGCGCTGGGGGGGGAAACTGATTATAAAGGGCATCATGGAGCCTGACGATGCCAAAATGGCGGTCAAGGTGGGTGCCGATGCCTTGGTTGTCTCTAACCACGGTGGACGACAACTCGATGGTGCCCCTTCTTCTATTCGTGCTTTACCGGCAATTGTCGACGCCGTAGGTCAAGAGGTGGAAGTGCATTTTGATGGCGGTATACGATCAGGCCAGGATGTTATGAAAGCATTATGTCTGGGCGCGTCGGCTACGTATATTGGGCGCGCTTATATTTACGGACTCGGTGCCGCCGGTGAACATGGTGTCACCCTGGCACTGGATATTATCAAAAAAGAACTGGAAACCACTATGGGCTTGTGTGGTGAAACCAAAGTAGCTCAGTTGGGAACACATAATCTGTACAGTGACTGATTGTTGGGGTCCATTTCACAACATAAAGAGTTACAGTTTAGCTGGTGCTTTTAACTGAGGATTTTAGGTTGAACCTTGTGCGCCCTATGCAGTATTGTGAACACAAAACATCAAATTAGTACCGTGGTTTATGTCTGAGTTCATACAGTGGGTGGAGAGCAACTTTAATACTCTGTTTTCAGGGCTTGGGGTGTACGTTATCAGCCTGATTATTGCTGCAATTGTTGCAGTGATAGGGTTTGTGCGGCGTAAGAAGAGCACCTCAGTTTACAAGGTGACTCAAAAAAATATCATAGCAGGCGGCGATGTCGTTGGTCGTGACAAGGGGTAAGGACTTCGGTGGTTTATAACCGTGTATCGCAGGAAGATGTCACGGCAGCCGGAGATGTAGCTGCCAGAGACATTAAAAAGACTGTCAACAATTATTATGCTCCTCAAGGACAGGTTGTTTACAGGGAAGACAAGAGGCTCACCGCACTTATTGAAGAGCATGAACGAGCAATCCTTGCAGACCCCGACTATCGGGATTTTTCCGAAAAACTGAATAACTACCTGTACCGCAGGGTTGAAGGTTCTCTTCGAGACCTTACCGAGAAGCTGACAGATGGCGACCGATCTGACGCCATAGACTACGCAATGGAACTAAAAGAAAGCGTTTCGAAGAAAATTCTTAGGGATGGCTGCTTTACTTCTGCACAGAAAATTTACACTCACCTTCTGACACAGATGCGTACTGCCTTCAAAACCCTTGTTCAACGCAGGATAAAATCAGGTGATTTTACTGTTTACCAAATAGACGACATTGTAGATGCAAAGGTAATCCTCCCACTGCTGAATAACGTGGAGGAATGTAGTCTTCAGATTGATCTCGAAGATTTGTACGGACTACTGTATATTCTTACAGGTAACTGTTACATAGAGTGGGACTAGCAAGTGATTATTTACCACCCAAAAGACGACTTATATCACTGCATGTTCAGGTTCATCACCGTTGCTAGCCTGCAAAATCTGGATGAATTTGACTTCACGAGGTTGAGAATTTACGACTTTTTTTTCTTGTTCCCTCATCTTGCCAAGGATATTGAATTTCCAAGAGCAAAAGGGGCTGCAAAGGTCAAAAAAATAGCCGAAAGAATGCAGGAACCATACGAGAACTTACCTGATAAAAAAAGGATCTTCTCAGAAATGGGGGATTATCACATCCAAGCCCTCCAGATATTGCTTGCTAAGGATATCTTCAAAGAAGTTGATGGGAAATTGAGCATATCAAAAGCCTTTAACAGTCTTTCAGTCAGCAAACTCCTTGAAGGTAGCAGTAATAAGAATGACGGCTTCTTTCATGACTTAATCAATATTCTTAACCAGGTGGAAATTGCAGGACAGTCTGGTTTAAAGAAAAGAACTGGCTTAATGGAATACAGATATGACGCAGTATAAGCCCTTCCTGATAGTCAACAGGTTGGTAGTGACCAAGGGGGCGAAACGTGCCTACGACGAGTCCTTTAAGGCTGGCGTTAACATCATTCGTGGTGATAATAGTTCAGGCAAGTCTACTATTTCAGACTTCATTTTTTACGGCCTTGGTGGAGACCTGAACAAGTGGAAGCAGGAAGCCGCATCTTGTGATTTTGTATATGTTGAGGCTAGCCTCAGCGGAAGTGTTTACACTCTTAAACGCGCTATAAAGGAAAGTGGACGCTCCAGCATGGACATATTTGCTGGCACCTTCGATGCTGCAAATTCCGCTGAGAACACAGGCTGGATTCGATACCCATACAAGGCAGATACCAAGGAAAGTTTCTACCAGATACTATTTAAGGAATTGGGTATTCCTTACTCTAAGTCAGAAGACAAGAACAGTATAACTATGCATCAACTGTTGAGGATGATGTATGTTGACCAAATGACGTCACCTGACAGGCTATTCAAGTTCGACAAGTTTGACTCTCCAACGAAGCGTAAAGCCATCGGAGAGCTTCTAATTGGTCTTTCAGACTTTGATCTTTATCAGAAACGGGTCGGCTTACAGAAGCTGGATGCCAAGCTTGATAATCGAGTTAAGGAAATCCAGACCATTCATACCTTCCTTGGCAGAACTGTCAAAAGTCTTGCTGAAATTGATTCAGAGATAGCCGAAAAACAGGCTGAGGTTGACAGCTTAGAGAAGGAAGTAGAGCAGTTTTCCAACGAGTCAGAAGACGAAACCAGCGATGATTACATCATTCAGGAACTGGCTGACAATGTGCAGAATGTGCGGAAAGAACATGCTCAAATAAGTGACCAAATTGCTAAAAATTCCTTCGAAATCAGTGATTCCCAGTTATTCATAGCTTCGCTAGAGTCTCGAATTGAAGCCCTGACAGAAGCACGGAGCACAATAAGCGCCCTCTCCGATGTGGCGTTCATTCATTGCCCTGCTTGTCAGATTGAGCTGGTCAAAAAAGATACAGGATGCTCAGTATGTGGAACTGAGCAGGATGACTCTGAGAGCAATATTGATCCTACCTTCAAAGTAAGGAAAGAGATTGAATTTCAGATTGAGGAATCCAAGAAGCTCATAGACATTAGGCAAGACAGGCTCGGAAAGCTTCGATTGGGTCAGAAACAAGCCAAAACCAAACTTGAAGAACTGGAACGGGAACTGACAGTTATCCTCAAACCTCAACGTACAGTTAGTGTCCAGCTAAGAAGGAAGTTGAATGAAATAGGTTCATTGAGGAGCCAGATTTCTGCATTGAACAGCAGTAAGGAAGAGTTCGGCAAGCTCTACAATCTTTATGAAGAAAGGGAAGCCATACAAGCAGAGGTGAGCAAGCTCAGAACAGAGATAAAGCGACTTGAGGCTAAACAAGATTCCGAAATTACTAGGAAGAAATATCAGCTTGCCACTATAACTCGTGAAATCATTCGTGCCGATTCCCATGAGGAAATTTTCACCGAAGGGCAAAAAATAGAATTTGATTTTGGTGAAGACAGGGTAACTATTGATGACAGAGCCTTATTCTCTGCCAGTTCTATGGTCTATCTGAAGAATGCCTTTAGGCTTGCAATGTTAAAGGCTTCCTGTCTGGAGTCTAGCTATCTGTACCCCCGTTTCCTGCTGATGGATAACGTAGAGGATAAGGGGATGCAACATGCCAGAAGTCAGCAATTCCAAAGGGAAATAATCAGTGTATCTGAGTCTCTACCTGTTGAGCACCAGATCATATTCACTACATCAATGATTGCCCCGGAGCTTGATGCCAGTGATTATTGTGTTGGTGACTTCTATGATGACGACAATAAAACCCTGAAGGTTTGATCTAGCCACATGAGCCAGCAGGTAGAGCTGCTGGTTCCACTTCATAACATCAAGATCAAACACCCAAACGCTTAACCTGTTCCGCTTTCCACTGCCCACCCCTAGCAGTCTTTATTCCTTGCTCATTCAGCCAACGAGCAGCTACCTTGGCTTGGAATAGTTCATGCTTTCTGGGAACTCTGACTGAATGACAGCTTTTACCCTGTCCTTGAAGGCAATGGATTTTTCGATCTTTGCCTGTCTGGCATTTGTGGTATCAGTGTTTCGAAATTCATCAAGACGAGGGTTGCCGGGCTTTTCACCTCTGGCTTTCTTTGCTGCCAGTGCTTCCTTCGTTCTGATGGAAATTCGTTTACGCTCCTCTTGGTTGACTGTTGCCTTCACTCGTTGCTCCAGTATTGAGGCATTGGGCTATCTGCTGTAATAATGCGAACATCTCCTTCAAGTAGCCTGGCACTGTATGAGAACGAACGAGACAATCTGCATAGCTTGGCAATAACCAATCTCTTTCGAGTAAGACGTCACATGTCCAATGTATTTTATAGACCTGATCTATCATCAATCTTCCCAGACTGACCATCTTTGAAGAAACGAACTTCAGGAATGCCTTGGGAGCTGGCGTACTCAAGTATTGCAGTCTTTTGAGCTTCCAGCCCTAGGCCTGACCTATTTTGATCTTGGGTTGAAGTAGTCAATCATAACAACCCTTCCTGTTGAGCGTATGCACGGGCGGCAGCAGTTTGACGGCGAACCGTATCACCATCAATCTGGGAAAGCATGTAGCACCTGTGATAACTAAAGAGGCGCGGTTGTGTCATAATTAGCCGTTTACCTATTAAATGATTTACAGGGTGTGTCTGGTCAGGCAGATCGCCAAGGAGGATAACACAAGGTTATGCTGATAACTTCTAATGTAACCATGCAGTTTGGCCAAAAGCCGTTGTTTGAAGATATCTCCGTCAAATTTGGTGAAGGCCATCGCTATGGACTGATTGGCGCCAATGGCTGTGGTAAGTCTACTTTAATGAAAATTCTCGGTGGTGAGTTGGAGCCAACGGCAGGCACGGTGCACAAAGACTCCAATGAGCGGATGGCTAAACTGGGTCAGGATCAGTTTGCTTATGAACAGTACTCTGTGATTGATACCGTCATTATGGGCCATGCTGATCTGTGGCAAGTAAAGGCCGAGCGTGACGCTATTTACGCTAAAGGCGATATGTCTGAAGAAGAAGGCATGCGAGTGGCTGACCTCGAAGTGCGCTTTGGTGAGATGGACGGTTATTCTGCCGAAGCGCGTGCCGGTGAATTATTGCTGGGCCTGGACATTCCTGTTGAACAACATTTCAGCCCCATGAGCGCCGTGGCCCCCGGATGGAAATTGCGTGTGCTCCTGGCACAGGTGCTGTTTGCTGATCCCGATATTATGCTGCTTGACGAACCCACCAACAACCTGGATATCAACGCTATTCGCTGGCTTGAAGGTGTGCTGAAACAGCGTGATTGCACCATGATTATTATTTCCCATGACCGCCACTTCCTGAACAATGTCTGCACCCATATGGCAGACCTGGATTATGGGGGGTTGCAGGTGATGCCCGGAAACTACGATGAGTATATGACCGCTGCCACTGAAGCACGTGAGCGGTTGCAACATGAAAATGCCAAGAAAAAAGCCCAGATTGCGCAATTGCAGTCGTTTGTCAGTCGCTTCTCTGCCAACGCTTCCAAGGCCAAGCAGGCGACTTCCCGTGCCAGAGCGATTGATAAGATAAAACTGGATGACATCAAGCCTTCTAGCCGACAGAATCCGTTTATTCGTTTCGAGCAGGAAAAGAAACTGTTCCGTAATGCGCTGATCGTAGAAAAGCTGAGCCAGGGTTACGAAGAAGATTTATTCTCCAACGTTAATCTCATGGTAGAAGTGAGCGAGCGAATTGCCATTATCGGCCAGAACGGTATTGGTAAAACCACGTTATTGCATACCCTGGCAGGTCAGATGGCGCCGCGAAATGGTGCTATTCAATGGTCTGAGAACGCCAATATTGGTTATTACGCCCAGAATCACAGTGCTGAGTTTGAACAGGATATGAACCTGTTTGACTGGATGAGCCAGTGGATGAACGAAGGTGATGACGAACAGGTTATCCGGGGTGTGCTTGGCCGTATGCTGTTCTCCCAAAAAGACATGAAGAAATCGGTCAAGGTGCTTTCAGGAGGCGAGCAGGGACGTATGCTGTTTGGTAAGCTGATTCAGCAAAAGCCCAATATCTTGCTGATGGATGAGCCCACCAATCATATGGATATGGAATCCATTGAGTCATTAAACCTGGCGCTGGAAAACTACCCCGGTACACTGTTGTTTGTTTCCCATGACCGCCAGTTTGTCTCTTCTCTCGCTACCCGAATTATTGAAATCACCGATAATGGCATTATTGATTTCCATGGCAGTTACGACGACTACTTGCGTAGCCAGGGTGTTGTGGAACAATAATGCGTTGATATTTTCCCAGGTTCTGGCATTTAGATTGACAGCGTAAAACTCAGGTTAGCGGCAATTTATAGTTAACGCCGTCATCCGCAAAGCCGGTCAGTCGCCGGTATGACCGGCCAGTGATGTTTGTTTTAATGCCAGCGAGTGGTAGGCCATTGGGCCTGAGGCAATGGCAATAACGCCGGATTTTGCTGCCTCAGGTACATCCACTTCTTTATAAAAGTCTTCTAAACCCCACGCATACACCTTGTTGTCTTTAAGTGCCATGCCATGATAAAAACCAGCAGCAATTTGACTGACACCCTGGTGCAGGGCTTTGGGAATATCGGTTTCGCCGTATCGTTTATCTCCCCACCCAATCACCTTATCGCCTTTTAATGCCAGTATAAAATGGCCGCCAGCAGCAATTGCGGTCACCCCTGACTTTGCACTATCAGGCACATCTATTGCCCCGGTGAAGTCAAATCCCCAAGCAATTACCTTGCCGTTTTTAAGGGCAAATGAGGAGGTGTATCCTGCTGAAATTGCACTAACGCCGGAGAGTGCCTCTTTTGGTATATTGGTTTGGCCGAATGTGTTCGACCCCCAAGCGATGACCTTACCCTTTTTCAACGCCAGGGCATGATTGCCCCCTGTGGCAATGGCACTTACCCCGGACTGTGCTGCCAAAGGTACATCCGTCTCACCGTGTTTATCATCTCCCCAGGCGATGACTTTTCCTTTTTTCAGCGCCAGGGAAAATAAATCACTGGCGGCAATGCGGCTGACGCCTGACAGGGCATTTTTTGGTACATCAGTTTCACCATGAGTATCAATCCCCCAGGCAAGAACCCGCCCGTTTTTAAGGGCAAGCGTATAGTCCCCTCCCGCAGCAATGGAACTGACGCCTGAGCGGGCCGCCACAGGTATGTCGGTCTGACCATGATAATTTCTGCCCCAAGCCAATAGTTGAGTGGCTGAAGTGTCTTGCGCATAAAGTTTGTTAGCTGAGATAAGCGTACAAGTAACGGCAATTGTTACACCGACAACGCGCAAAAAATGATCACTTTTTTTCAACATCATGTTTGAAATCCTATCTGAGAGTAAGCAGCACACCCAGGAGCCTGTCGGACTTAAGACAACTTCGGCCTAAAATCCAGAAAGTGCGAGAAAGTGCGGCCAGAATTTCCGATCAATTTGCTTAAATAGGTCAACTATTCGCACAAATTGATCGAAAATTCTGACTCGCCCTACTGAATTTTATGCTCGAAAGCATAAGTCCGACAGGCTCCTAGCACAGAGGGTGACTGACCTTTTCGTGGTGCGCTAAAACAGAGAATGCAATACGCCGCATCCCTCTACCTGAGAACTCGATGAAATAGTTATTGGGATACACCGTAGTGTAGACAGATTTCAGCAGTATGCTGCTCAGGGTTTAGTCAGAAAAAACCGGCAGATTGTGGTAGGGTGCGCTTGGGTAAGTGCCAGAACAACTGTCTTTTAATCAGCACTGACTTGATAGACTGATCAGAAGGTGATGGTTTGATAGTGACTGTTTTTTTCTTTCCAAAAAAGGTCATTGCAGCTTTAGTTCTCATGCCTTTTATTTTGGTCAGGTTTATAAAGTGATTATGAACTACCCGCAGAGACACGAGCAGTTCATAAAGTATTGCCACTAGGAGCCTGACCGAGAATAGACTGCCCTACTGCGGTTGCGATAAATTGGTCTAAAAATTCCTGCTTCTTCGTCAAATAGCCCCACTATTATCCTCAGAAGCAGGAATTTTTATCCTCAATTTCTCGTAATCCTCGCTACGGGCGCTATTCTCGGTCAGGCTCCTGACAATCTACACGTTACACAGGTGTAGCTGAAAAGAGGTGAAATCATTGAACTTCGGGACAAAACATCAGTTAAATTTATAAGCTAAACCAATCCTGAAGCTCCAGGCGCTGAGGCTGACACCGTTCGATTTTACTAATACACCTTGATTATCATCATTCGCTTTAAGGTCTGTTTCTGACTGCCTGTAAGTAGCCGCCGCATTGAGCATAAGGCTGTCACTGAGCATATAATCGGCACCAAACTGAGCGACCCCTCCCCAAGTGTCCTTGGCATTTAATTTACTTTCAGTACTTTTTTCAGTTTCCACATTGTAGTGTGTGTAATTAATGCCAAAGCCCACATAAGGCTGAAGGGGATTGCTTTCGTCAAGCAGATAGGCTTGCACAACCAGGTTCACAGGCATCACTTTAATGGTGGCCGCTTTGCCACTAAATTGTTCATTATAATCAACATTCCAATTGTGTTTATAAGGTGTTGAAGTGGACAGTTCGAAGCCATACCGGTCGCTCAGCATATAGGTGAATGCAGCTTCCAGTTGAATACTACCACTGGGTTTCTCTATTTTGGAAGCAATAGTCCCTAAAGAAAACGTTTTTTCTTTAGAGGTAATAAAAGCCGCCCCTCCCCGGACTATCATATCTCCCTCCTGGTAGGCGCTGACCGTTGGCGCAACCAGTGAGGCAAGGGTAGCTGCAACTAAAGGCAACTTTTTCTTATTCATTTTACATCTCCAGAAAACAGTCAGTTGTGTTTATAAATAACGAGTTGTGTGTTTTTAATAACATTTGATCCATGGCTAGCAGGCAACTATTTCTTCGCCACAAGAAAAAAGGCGGCACGATACTTGCTGGTTCCAGATAGTTCAAAGTAGACAGCAAATGACAGGTTTGCTTGGATAGACTTAATCTTTACAGATATTTACTTTTTTCTTACTTTAAGCGGATAAACTAAAGTACCGCTTTTGTTGTGATAAGAGGTAAGAGGTAAGAGTGGCGGCATTTCAGAAAATACCAGCAGTTCGTCATTCCTGCGAAGGCACGAATCCACCAAGACAGTGGATGATCCCCGCTTTCCCGGGGATGACGGTGGAATAAGGGGATGATGGCGGTATGTGGGAATCATGGCGGCATAATGTAAATTACCGCTACCTGAGAGGTAAGGGTACTGGAGAAATCTAATGTTTCCCCAGTACCTCAGCCGGTGCTGGCATTTGGCGTATGATCAGGCAAGAGGTTTTAATGAACCCTTTCCAGGCCAACAAAACTTGTGGATAAGATCAAACGGTTCAGAGGGCTTTCCTGGAGTAATCAGGGCAGTCTCAACAGCACCTGCCAACACCAGCATCTGGTCGGTCTATAAGTCGGTCTATAGTCTATAAAAGGTGCCTTTAAAGAAGAACCCGTGTTTCAATGTGACTGTCTTCCCTTTGCCCTTTTCAGGTAAGACACGGCAGGCCGACGTTTTAAACCGCTCAGAACTTATAACCCATACCAAGCCGGAAGGCCCAGGGGTCCATGGCTACGTTTTTAAGTTCGCCTGCTAATTGCTCTTCGGTGTAAGCATTAAATAGTTTAATGTCCGCAGCCGACTGGTTATAACTAGCTGCCGCGTTTACTACAAAGTTATCATTGAGCTTATAGTCAGCACCAAGTTCGGCAGCGCCTCCCCAGGTATCTTTGGCATCCACCTTGTCGAATTGGTCTTTGCTGGTTTTGTAATGGGTGTAGTTTACCCCAAAACCCACATAAGGTTGAAAGGGGTTATCACTATTGAGCAGATAGGCCTGTAACATGAGGTTGACAGGTGTTGCCTCAATGCTGCCAACTTTCACGGCATAATGCTTATTATCAACGTAGCTTTCTCCTTTCAGCTTCTGCTTATAGGGGGTTAAGCCGGACAGTTCCACGCCAAACCGATCATTCACCATATAGGTGAACCCTAACCCCAGCTGCGCGGCATTGCTCGGATCGTCTAAATTAACCTTGCCTGCTAAAGTGTGAGAGCTTCCTTGACTTTTTACATTTGTGCCACCCGCTGCACTGGCATTGCCTGGCACTACATAAGCCACCCCTGCCCGGGCTATCATATCTCCCCCTTGGTAGGCACTAACCACGGGTGCAACCACTGAGGCAACAGCGGCTGCCACGAAAGGCAACTTTTTCATACCTGTATCTCCAGCAAACAGTCAGTTCTGTATTTTTGAACAATAGTTAACCAATGGCATAGGGACAATTGTTACGTCGTCACTCTGAAGCCAGACAACACAACGCCTGTGGCCACCAGATTCTCTATACAAAGTAGACAGCAAATGGTACCGCTGCCTTGATAGGTATCTTTTTTTACAGACCCTTACTGACTGTTTATTTTCAATTAATAAACTAAAGTACCAATTAATCCCTGTGGTAAAAGGTAAAAATACTGGAGAAGTCCAACGAGTCCCCTGCATCGGTGGCATGAAGCCGGTATAACTGATTGGCCAGTGCCCCCATGGGTGTCGGTGTTTTACTGGCAGCACCCGCTCCCAGGGCCAGGCTGAGATCTTTTGCCATCAGCCTGGTCATAAACCCCCCCTGATACTCATGACTGGCCGGTGCCGCCGGCATGACCCCGGGAACCGGGTTGTACTTTTCAAGCACCCAGTTTCCTCCTGAGCTTTTTTTCATGATGTCAGACAGTACTGCCGGATCAAGCCCGTTATCCATCCCAAGCTTCAAGGCCTCTGACGTGCCGGTCATCAATACTGCCAGCAGCAGGTTATTACAGATTTTTGCCAGCTGGCCCGCCCCCGGAGCACCGGCATGGAAAATCGCCTGCCCCATGGCGTCAAGGCAGCGGCGGGCTTTTTCCAGGTGTTGTTCGGTTCCGCCCACCATGAAGGTCAGTGACCCGGCTTTTGCTCCGGCAATACCGCCGGATACGGGCGCGTCAATAAAGGCAACCCCCTGGCCCCGAGCGGCTGTTGCCACCTGTCGTGCAATAGCCGCTTCTATGGTACTACAGTCAATTACCATGCCATTATCAGGGAGATGAGAGAGGAGTCCGTCTTTTCCCAAATATAACTCACTCACATGTTTACCCGTCGGCAGCATACTGACCACCGCATCCACCTGGCTGACCCGTGCCTGCATGGCGTCACAGGTTTTCCCTCCTTTATCAACAAAGTGTTTTACGGCATCAGGCACAAGGTCATAGCCGTATACCTCGAAGCCAGCTGATACCAGGTTCACCGCCATGGGCAACCCCATATTACCCAGACCAATAAAAGCAATCTTTTTCATGAATGATCCTTGAGCATTGATTTCTGACAGTCATTCTACAAAGCCCATCTTGGCAGATAGCCTGCCAATCTTTCCAATAATAACGTGAAAAAGCACTTTAACGGTCTGATAATACCAATCGTCTTTTCTAACTAGGAGCCTGTCGGACTGATGCTTTCGAGCATAAAATTCAGAAAGTGCGGGCAGAATTTTCGATCAATTTGTGCAATAGCGCAGCTATTGCGAGACGTTTCAACGCCGGGTTGGCGTTCAAGGTTGGCAGCGCAATAGTATTGTTAGAAGAGTCGATTGGTAAAACAGTAAACTGGCCGTAAAAACAGCGTTTAAGCATTCTGTTACCAGGTGAGATTGTTCTGCATACCCCCCACTTCGGTGTAGCCACTGGTATAAGGCGTGATTCTTTTTGTAAGTCCTACCTGGCTTAAACAATAGTTAAAAAAATCTTTGATGAGTAATGAGAGTTTTTTTCTGTCATTAATGGCGATGTTTTTAGGCATTTTAACACCAATATTTTCTTTGCCTGAATGAATGTGATAGGCAGTATGCCAGTTTGATTCAACAGATTCATGGTGTCTGTTAATAGCCAGGCAAAAATGAATGCTCTCACTTTTTATCTTCCCGATACAGTGTTCCTGAGCAAACCAGAGAAAAGGATCCGCGTCAAAATGTTTGCCTATTCGGGTGACCACCTGATGGTAGTGCCCGTTTATACATTGCCTCACATCTAATAGTAACGCGTAGATAAAACTTGCCGTGCCACCGTGCTTGGGAAAAAGCGCCGCAACATCAAAATCAGGTGTAACGCACACTGAAGTGTATGGAAAAAAATCATAAGCAATGCCCTCATCATTATATTGCTGGATCATTTCAAAGTTCGGGAATCTGGGAATAAAACCCAATTTAAAAATCACTTCAGGAGGTCTTGAGTCACCTCTAAAGAAAATTCTATACATAAAAGGTGCCAGCTTGCTATGAACGAAAACAATGCTTTGAGATTATAGCCATTAACTCCCTTGTGGATGTTATTTTCAGGTAGTGACCCTGACCGTGGTGAGCGTGGAAAATCCGTCAATACCCGGTCGCCGCTTCTCAGAAAATACCAACGGTTCGTCATTCCGGTAAGGCAGCCATCCACCATGACAGTGGATCTTACCCTTCGGGAAATGACGCCGGTCGCGCAGACAGTAACCGCGCCGGTGTTTTATCGACAGCGCGGAAAACCCCGTACTTCTGAAGACTGTCGCAAAAGTGGTATCATCACCGCCGCTTTCGTCATCTCCTCAACGCCGTGACTTTACGGCTGGCAATGGATTGGTGCCTTCACAGGAATGATGGCAGAGGTTCAAACAGGCGCATTTAACCTTTTTGCGACACCCTCTTCATGGCGGGGAGGGTGTCACTTGTGGTCAAGCTGCTTACGCTTAGCTGACCCTGGCGATAATGCTGTCGGCGGCTTTCTGATAAGACGGCAGCTGGTCAAAGTTCAGGTAGCGGTAGATATCACCGGCCATGCTGTCGATGTTTTTGGCATAAGCCATATACTCGTCAGATGTTGGAATTTTGCCCAAAATTGCCCCCACCGAAGCCAGCTCGGCAGAGCACAGGTAAACATTGGCACCGTCGCCTAGCCGGTTGGGGAAGTTGCGGGTGGAGGTGGACAGTACCGTCGCGCCGGCTTCCACCCGCGCCTGGTTACCCATGCACAGGGAACAGCCCGGGATTTCTGTGCGCACACCGGCGGTACCGTAAATGTTGTAGTAGCCTTCTTCCATGAGCTGCTCTTTATCCATCTTGGTCGGTGGTGACATCCAGAAGCGCGTTTTCAGGGCTTCTTTAGATTGCTGGAGCAGTTTGCCGGCGGCACGGAAGTGACCAATATTGGTCATGCAGGAACCAAGGAAGACCTCGTCGATGTTGTCACCGGCAACATCAGACAGCGTCCGTGCATCGTCAGGATCGTTCGGGGCACACAGAATGGGTTCTTTAATCTCGTCCAGATTGATATCAATCACAGCGGCGTATTCAGCATCGGCATCGGCACGCATCAGTTGCGGGTTAGCCAGCCATTCCTCCATCTTTACCGCACGGCGTTCAAGGGTTCGGGGATCGCCGTAGCCTTCACTGATCATCCAGCGCAGCATGGTAATGTTGGACTTCAGGTATTGCGCAACAGAGTCTTCAGAAAGCGTGATGGTGCAACCGGCAGCGGAACGCTCGGCAGAGGCATCAGACAGCTCAAAAGCCTGTTCAGCGGTCAGGTCCTCGAGCCCTTCAATTTCCAGAATACGGCCCGAGAAGATGTTCTTCTTGCCCTTTTTCTCAACGGTCAGCAAGCCTTGTTTAATGGCGTAAAGGGGAATGGCATGCACCAGGTCGCGCAGGGTAATACCGGATTGTTTTTTACCCTTGAAACGCACCAGGACAGATTCAGGCATATCCAGGGGCATAACGCCTGTAGCGGCGGCGAAGGCTACCAGTCCTGAACCTGCGGGAAAAGAAATGCCCATGGGAAAACGGGTATGGGAATCACCTCCGGTACCCACTGTATCGGGGAGAAGCATACGGTTTAACCAGCTGTGAATGATACCATCGCCCGGACGCAAGGCCACACCGCCACGGTTCATAATGAAATCGGGCAGGGTGTGCTGGGTTTCAATATCCACGGGCTTGGGGTAGGCCGCGGTGTGACAGAAAGACTGCATCACCAGGTCAGAGGAAAAACCGAGGCAGGCCAGGTCTTTGAGTTCATCACGGGTCATGGGGCCGGTGGTGTCCTGGGAGCCGACGGTGGTCATCTTGGGCTCGCAGTATTGGCCGGCGCGGATGCCGGCAACACCGCAGGCCTTGCCGACCATTTTCTGTGCCAGGGTGTAGCCTTTGTCCGATTCGCCGGCAGATACCGGGCGGCGGAATACGTCAGTTTGACCCAGGCCCAACGATTCACGGGCTTTTTCGGTCAGACCACGCCCGATAATCAGGTTGATACGACCCCCTGCTTGTACCTCGTCGAGAATAACCTCAGATTTCAGGGTAAACTCAGACAGCGTCTCACCGCTTTGGGACAGGATTTTGCCTTCATAAGGGCGAATATCAATGATGTCACCCATATGCAGTTTTTCAACGGGGGCTTCAAATACCAGGGCACCAGCATCTTCCATGGTGTTATAGAAGATAGGGGCCACTTTATCGCCAATACAGATCCCGCCAGCGCGTTTGTTGGGCACGCCGGGCTGATCTTCACCAAAGTACCACAGCACAGAGTTGGTGCCTGACTTACGGGAAGAGCCAGTGCCCACCACATCGCCCACAAAGGCAACGGGGAGTCCTTTGGCTTTAACGGCTTCGATCTGTGCCAGTGGGCCAATTTTGCCGTGTTCCTCAGGCGTCAGGCCATCACGGGTCATTTTGTACATGGCCCTGGCGTGCAGTGGAATGTCCGGGCGGGACCAGGCGTCTGGCGCAGGGGACAGGTCATCGGTATTGGTTTCACCGGCTACCTTGAAAACAGCGACTTTAATGCTTTGGGCAACCTTATCGCGACGGGTGAACCACTCGGCGTCGGCCCAGGACTGGATGACGGCTTTGGCGTGGGGATTGCCTTGTTTAGCTTTATCTTCCACATCATGGAAGGCATCAAAGATCAGCAGGGTCTTTTTCAGTTGCTCAGCCGCCAGCTCGCCCAGCTTGCTGTCATCGAGCTGCTTGACCAAGGTAGCGACGTTGTAGCCACCGAGCATCATGCCCAGTAGTTTTACTGCTTTTTCTTTGCTAATTAGTGCAGAGCTGGTTTCCTCATTGAGGATCGCTGCCAGAAAACCTGCCTTCACATAAGCAGCTTCATCGACACCGGGTGGAATGCGATTTTCCAGAAGATCCAGCAGTGTGCTTTCTTCACCGGCCGGGGGGTGTTTCAGTAATTCAACCAGATCAGTTACCTGTTCAGCATTCAGTGGTTTGGGAGGAATGCCTTCAGCAGCCCTTTCTGCAACATGTTGTCTGTAAGCTTCTAGCATGGAATGGCCCTCATTCGGATGGCAGGGCTGGCGTTGTGGTCAGTGCCAGCTTTGACAATTTATGATTTTTTAGCATCAGGGGTGCTTTTCACTGGACGCTGTTGGACTCTGCTGGCAAGAGCGCATGACAAAATCCACTGAATAGCACCCTCTTTTTTGGTTGGGGGTGACCTGCAGCGCGAGCATTATAGCGAAAGGCGGTATTCAAGTTAAGTAATCGACGAAATGATCACTATTTTTCAGGTGAATAATAGCACGAAGGGGGGAAGTTTTTTTGGACGATAAGACAACTAGGGGCCTGTCGGACTTATGCTTTCGAGTATAAAATTCAGTAGGGCGAGTCAGAATTTTCGATCAATTTGTGCGAATAGTTGACCTATTTAAGCAAATTGATCGGAAATTCTGGCCGCACTTTCTGGATTTTAGGCCGAAATTGTCTTAAATCCGACAGCCTCCTAGACGGCTACTGATGACCTTGTAGAGTAATATACCCCATGTACCAGGAACGTCCAGCGACTCCCTGTGAGAAAACAATCCGGTTGATTGCCGGTGTCGATGAAGTGGGGCGAGGCCCCCTGTGCGGGCCGGTGATAGCGGCAGCCGTTATTCTTGACAGTAACCACCCCATTGATGGTCTGGATGACTCTAAAAAAATGTCTGAAAAAAAACGGGAGGTATTGTTTGATACCATTTGCGAAAAAAGTCTGGCCTGGTGTACAGGTCGTGCGGATGTGGAAGAAATTGATCAACTGAATATTTTGCGCGCATCGATGCTGGCGATGCGGCGTGCGGTTGAAGGGTTGTCCGTTAAGCCTGAGCTGGCATTAATAGATGGCAATCGATGTCCGTCTTTGGCGTGCCCGGCAGAGGCTATTGTCAAAGGCGACAGTAAAGTGGCCGAAATTGCGGCGGCGTCAATTATTGCCAAAGTTACCAGGGATCGTGAAATGGCAGAACTGGATAAGATCTACCCTGGTTACGGTATTGCCGGTCATAAGGGGTATCCCACCAAGGCACACTTGCAAGCATTGCGTTCGCTCGGACCTGCGGTGATTTATCGTCGCTCCTTTAGACCGGTGCGTGAATTGTATGAATCTGGCCGTTGACGGCGTGGCCGTACCCCCATGGATTCACTACCACCGGCTATTATAGGGCGCAGGTTTGTGCGTTTTTGGCATGTAACACGGGTGTGGTGGTTGCCCTTCCATTTTCCGTTGCCACAGGTGTTTTTGCCTGTTCGAGCTGTCAAAGCAGCGTGGCAGTTGGATTTTTGTCTTTTTTAGCTGTTCAAAACGAACCCGGATATTGGATGCCGTGCTTGAGAAATAGACAGCGCCGATCATTTGTCTGCAAGCTTTTCCTAAGGTCATGGTGTTACTCCTTGTTTACGTCAACTTGGAGGCTATTTTAGCGATGGCGCACTGTCTTTGAATAGTAGACCTTGGTCTATGTTGTTTATATGGGGCGGGTGCGCTGATAGTGGCAACAACCTTACAGGGGGACAGTTTGACCGCATTGGTATCATGCCAAGGAGGGGGTAACGTGAGTAACGAGCGACAACAGCTTGAGGTATTAGCCCGGAACGTCTCAAATGCGCTGCTAAAAAAGGCGCTGCGGATGGCTGCGGCTGAATCCTGTACTGGTGGTTGGGTGAGTGCGGTGTTAACCGGGTTGCCGGGTAGTTCCCGGTGGTTTGAGGGAGGCATTGTTTCGTACTCTAATGCGGTCAAGCAATCGCTATTGCAGGTGCCCGCAAGTGTATTGGCCTCTGAGGGGGGCGTGAGTGAGGCAACAGCCAGGGCCATGGCCGTGGGTGTCAGGTCACAACTCACTGTTGATATAGGGCTGGCTGTTACAGGCGTTGCCGGTCCTGCCGGTGGTTCAGCGGATAAACCCGTGGGCACAGTGTGGGTGGCCTGGGCATCCTCGGATGAGGTGGTGGCGCGGTGTTATCATTTTCCCGGAGACCGTCAGCAGGTACGATACCAGTCGATGGTGGCAGCACTCGAAGGTGTGGTGGCTGTCATCAGGCGCAGTGGGTAATGACGCTGGACAAATATACAGTATGTGTTTAAATAGGGGTTTCCCGTTTGCAACTGGTACAGGTGAGTATTACATAATGGATGAGAACAGAAAAAAAGCATTGGCTGCAGCCCTAGGACAAATTGAGCGACAATTTGGCAAAGGCACGGTTATGCGTATGGGGGATCAGAAAATAGAAGCGATTCCTTCTATTTCAACAGGGTCCTTGCAGTTGGATATTGCCCTCGGTATTGGTGGTTTGCCTAAGGGGCGTATTGTTGAAATATATGGCCCTGAATCATCCGGTAAAACAACGTTAACGTTGAGTGTCATTGCCGAGGCACAAAAGCAGGGTGCCACCTGTGCATTTGTGGATGCTGAGCATGCCCTTGATCCTGAGTACGCCAAAAAGCTTGGTGCGAACATTGATGATCTGTATGTTTCTCAGCCAGATACCGGTGAGCAGGCCCTTGAAATTACCGATATGCTGGTGCGCTCAGGGGCCGTCGATGTGGTGGTGGTTGACTCCGTGGCAGCACTCGTGCCAAAAGCAGAAATTGAAGGGGATATGGGGGACGCCCATGTGGGATTGCAGGCCCGCTTGATGTCTCAGGCTTTGCGGAAGATTACCGGTTCAATTAAACAGGCCAACTGCCTGGTTATCTTTATCAACCAGATTCGTATGAAGATCGGGGTCATGTTCGGTAATCCGGAAACCACCACGGGAGGGAATGCGCTGAAGTTTTACTCGTCAGTCCGTTTGGATATTCGTCGGACGGGCGCCGTGAAAAATGGCGACGAGGTCATTGGCAATGAAACCCGTGTCAAGGTCGTCAAAAACAAAGTCTCTCCGCCCTTTCGTCAAGCTGAGTTTCAGATTCTGTATGGTAAGGGTATCTACCGTATGGGAGAAGTGCTTGATCTGGGGGTTAAGCTGAAGCTGGTGGATAAATCCGGTGCCTGGTATGCCTATAAAGGCAGTAAGATTGGTCAAGGAAAGGCGAATGCATCACAGTACCTGCAGGATAACCCGGACATTGCAACGGAAATTGAAGGGTTGATTCGCGGCGAGTTGCTCAGTGTTGGTGCGCCGGAAGATGTGCAAGAGGAAGGCGTTAAAGATGAGCAGTTGTCATAAACGGCGGCGCTGGCCATCAACCTGAATTCAGGATCAATATTCCCGGGAAGCTGCCTGATATGGAATTGGCGGCTTTTTGTGTGTAAGCATTGTTGATTGTTTTTTGATCAGTTTTATCGTGTGACCATCAATACGTGGGATAGACGGCAGTGAAACAAGGGTGTTTGCAACCGCAAAAACAGCCAGATAAGCAGTGTAATGAGTGCCATTTACCGTTGTTTGCCTGCTTGTGCGACATTATCCCCACGCTCAGTAGTGCCATAACATTCTGGATTATTCAGCATGATAATGAGCCTGCCAAGTCAACAAATACGGGATGGTTAATAAGGGCTTCAATGCCAAAGACACGTGTATTTATCTGGCGTCGTGTATTACCCGACACCCTGTTGCTTCGCTTGCTAAGGGATTCAACTTACCAGCCTTGCCTGGTGTTTCCCTCTATCTATGCTGTGGCTAAGCAGCCTGTCTTTACGCCTGTATCATTTAAAAAAAACAAGAAAAGACCTGTTTTTATTATTATTGACGCTACCTGGCAGCAGGCGCGCAAGATCTATCGGAAAAGTCTCTATCTACACCACCTGCCTCTGTTTAGCTTTTTGTCGAATACATCCTCTATTTATACGTTGCGGCGAAATAAGCACCATCACCATTTGTGTACAGCGGAAATAGCTGCGGCAGTATTGGACAGCCAGGGGGATGTTCAGCAGGCATCGGTCATGATGAGCCTGCTACAGGTTTTTTGCGACCGTTACGAAGGTGCGAAGTTGGGGCAGCGCCCGGACAATTACTTTGATGTTCGCCGGATCACAAAGGGGGTTGTATAAAATTTATCACTGCTGTCTGGTTAAGCATTTTAAAGCGCCAGAATATTCCGCAAGCCTGTATCCCTCCCTCTCCTTTTTACTCGCCCTACTGAATTTCATGCTCGAAAGCTTAAGCCCGACAGGCTCCTAGCCCGGATATTTCATAAACATGCTCCTGGCCTTGCTTGCTCCTTGCGGCTCTAAGGGAGTTTTGCTCAGTCGACCGTACTCCCCGG
>NZ_JAVLSP010000050.1:0-27490 GCF_031528575.1 Candidatus Sororendozoicomonas aggregata | reverse complement strand
CGCTTTTGTTCGTCAAATAGTCCCGCTATTCTCCTCACAAAAGCGACTTTTTATCCTCCATTTCTCGCAGTCCTCGCTACGGGCAGACTTTTAAGACTGTTTCTGAAGAATTGCAATTTATTCAGTGAATCAGGCTAAACTGGACTCGGAATGATTTTTCATCATCATTCTGTGCCAAAATATCCAGGCAAAAAGCAGTTGCTTCTTCAGGGTCAACTGGATATACACAGAGCGGCAAGGAGCAAGGGAGATCAGGGGCATGTTTATGAAATATCCGGGTTAATCTCTCGGTAAAAAATTCAGCGCTACTGAGTTGATACAATAGCGCAGCCCCGTGGGTTTGGGTCCATCGTTAAACACGTGTCCAAGGTGGGCATCACAGCACGCGCATATCACTTCCATTCGCTTCATATTGAGGCTGAGGTCTTCCTTGTAGATCAACGAGCCGTCTTCAGCGACGTCCCAAAAGCTGGGCCAACCGCAGCCTGCATTAAACTTGGTTGATGAGTCAAACAGGGTATTTTCGCAGCACACACAGCAATACACGCCATCACCTTCAAATAGCGTATATTTTCCAATAAATGGACGCTCAGTCCCCTTTTGGCGAGTGATACGATACTGCTCCTTTGAAAGTACTGACTGCCACTGTTGGTCAGTTTTGGTCACTTTCATCACAACCTCCGCAGCGGGGTGTACTTCTCTTTTAAAGGCATCATAATCTATTGCTTTGGCGGGTAAAATATACCTGGCCTGTTTTTTCTACCGAGTCCCGGAATACATTCATGATTGCTATCGAAAAATCCCAGAAACTTGCCAATGTTTGCTACGATATCCGGGGGCCGGCATTACAAGAAGCTAAACGTCTGGAGGAAGAAGGTCACAAAATTATTAAACTGAACACCGGTAACCCGGCTGCTTTCGGGTTGGATGCACCGGAAGAAATTGTACAGGACATGATTCTTAACCTGCCCCGTGCCCAAGGATACTGTGACTCTAAAGGATTATTTTCCGCGCGCAAAGCTATTATGCAGGACTGTCAGAAAAAGCAATTTCCTGATGTGGGTCTTGAAGACATTTTTATTGGTAATGGCGTCAGTGAGCTGGTGGTAATGGCGATGCAGGGGTTGCTGAATAATGATGATGAAATACTGATTCCAGCACCGGATTACCCTCTGTGGACTGCGGCTGTCAATCTGTGTGGTGGTCGCGCCGTGCATTATATGAAAGATGAGCAATCTGACTGGCAGCCGGATATCGACGATATGCGCAGCAAGATTACGGCAAAAACCCGTGGAATTGTGGTGATTAACCCTAATAACCCAACGGGAGCGGTGTATTCTAATGAGGTATTGCTTCAAATTATTGAGCTGGCCCGGCAACACAACCTGATTGTGTTTGCTGATGAAATTTACGACCGCATTCTATTTGATGGTACCCAGTACGCCTCTGTGGCCTCTCTGGCAGATGACATTCTCTGCGTGTCCTTTAATGGCTTGTCGAAATCCTACCGTGCTGCTGGCTTCCGGGCTGGGTGGCTGGTTTGCAGTGGTGATCGTCACCGTGCGAGGGGCTATATAGAAGGGCTGGAAATTTTAGCCTCCATGCGGCTGTGTGCCAATGTGCCTGCACAATTTGCCATACAAACCGCACTGGGGGGATATCAGAGTATTAAAGATCTGGTGCTGCCTGGTGGCCGTTTGTTGGAACAGCGCAATAAGGCCTGGGCGATGCTTGATCAAATGAAAGGAGTGAGCTGTGTCAAACCCAAGGGCGCACTGTATGTTTTCCCCAAACTTGACCCCAAGGTATACCCTGTGGCAGATGATGAAAAGCTGGTGTTGGATTTACTAATACAGGAAAAAATCCTCCTGGTTCAGGGTAGTGCCTTTAACTGGCCTGAAAGTGACCACCTGCGAATTGTGACATTGCCGCGCGTAGAGGACCTTGAAGACATCATGAACCGTCTGGAACGTTTTCTCTATAAGTATCAACAATAATATGGACTGACTGTGAGTAAGGGGTAAATCTTTGGCAAAGCATTGCAAATACTGTTGCACGAGGCCATAGTTCTAGGAGCCTGTCGGACTTAAGACAATTTCGGCCTGAAATCCAGAAAGCGCGAGAAAGCGCGGCCAGAATTTCCGATCAATTTGCTTAAATAGGTCAACTGTTCGCGCAAATTGATCGAAAATTCTGACTTGCCCTACTGAATTTTATGCTCGAAAGCATAAGTCCGACAGCCTCCTAGTGCAAACAAGCGTTAATAGACATACAACCATCACTTTGGTCACTCCTGCGAAAGCGGGAGTTCATTTTCTGGTAGATTCCCGCCTTCGCGGGAATGACGACTGTATGGGTATTAGCGCTTAACAGCGCTAGTTGTTTTTCAGACAAAGGTAACCATTGAAACAATGAAGAGAATCCTGCTTTTTCTGGGTACGAACCTTGCGGTAATCGCCCTGGCCAGTATCACCCTGAGCCTGCTGGGCGTTGGCAATTACATAACATCTCAGGGGCTTAACCTGTCTAATCTGCTGGTCTTTTGTGCCGTATTTGGTTTTGCGGGCTCTTTTGTGTCCCTGTTCCTGTCCAAATGGATGGCCAAAATGAGTACGGGCACACAGGTGATTGAACAGCCCCGCTCAGCAAAGGAGAGGTGGCTGGTTGATACGGTTGCTGAGCTGTCTGAAAAAGCAGGGATCAACATGCCTGAGGTGGGTATTTTTCCCTCGCCAGAATCCAATGCTTTTGCCACAGGCTGGAATAAAAATGACGCGCTGGTGTCGGTCAGCCAGGGACTGCTGGATCGCTTCACCCCCTCGGAGGCTCGTGCTGTTATCGGCCATGAGCTTGGCCATGTGGCCAATGGTGATATGGTGACACTGTCACTGATTCAGGGGGTAGTGAACACCTTTGTCATGTTCTTTGCCCGATTGATTGGCTATGCTGTTGACAGTTTCCTGCGCCGCGACGGTGATGACAGCGGACCGGGTATTGGCTTTTATGTGACCAGCTTTATCGCGGAGATTATTCTGGGCATTCTGGCCAGCGCCATTGTTATGTGGTTCTCCCGAAAGCGGGAATTTCGCGCTGATGAGGCCGGCGCCGACCTGGCCGGCACGCAAAATATGATTGCGGCGCTGGAGCGGTTACGCAATGAATACGACGCCCCTTCCGCTATGCCTGCGACAATGACGGCCTTTGGTATCCGTAGTGGCACTAAAGGCGCCCTGGCGGCTCTGTTTACCAGCCATCCGCCACTGGAACAGCGCATTGAAGCGCTACAGAACCGTCGATAAATGCTCGGAAGATGCGTGCTCAGGTTGTCAGCGCAATAGCGTATAAAACAAAGGGTCAGGTCAACACTGAAGCATTTCACCCGGTCTAAGAAGCTGCTCATGATCTTTTGTGAAAAGCGAAGCCGATGAGAAAATCTGTCTGTTTTCCGTTTTTCAAAAAAGGTCATGAACAGCTTCTAATGGCTATCAACACTTACAAAGATACTATGTCGTCCCTTATACTGGATGTTCACCCGCTATCAGGTAATGACCTTTTGGAGAAACCTTCATACCAATGGATTTGTAATAATGAAACGTTGGCACGCTTCTGCCAGCGTTGGTCAACCCTCAGGGCACTGGCTCTGGATACAGAATTTGTCCGCACAGATACCTTCTATCCCCTACCAGGATTGGTTCAGGTCAATACGGGTACAATGATTTACCTGATTGATCCGCTGACGATTGATTGTTGGGCGCCGTTGCGGGATTTACTGGAAAACCCCGGCGTGGTAAAAGTCCTCCACGCCTGCGGTGAAGATCTGGATGTCCTCTATATACTGGCCGGGGCGACTCCCAGACCATTGTTTGATACGCAACTGATGGCCGCATTTGCCGGATTGGGTTACTCACTGGGTTACCAAAAACTGGTCAACACTTTACTGGGTATTGAAATACCAAAAGATGAAACGCGCTCCAACTGGCGGCAGCGGCCACTGACATCGGCCCAGGAGTCCTATGCTGCCCTCGATGTGGTTCATCTGCTTGCTGTTTACGATGCCATCAACAACAGACTGATGGGCCTTAATGCTAAACGCTGGGGGGAAGAGGATTGTAGCCACTTACAGTCAACGCTGTTGAGGGCCGATATCACCACCGCGTGGAAAGGCGTTAAGCGTGCCTGGCAGTTGAATCGCCAGCAGCTCGGGGTGCTCAAAGCATTATGTCTTTATCAGGAAACGCAGGCGCGGCAACGAAATGTCCCAAAAACACGCGTCATCCCCAAGGGGAGTCTTTGGCCGCTGGCACGCTACCAACCTGATAATTTGAAGTCCCTGGCAGGTATCGCGGATATGAAACCCGGTATTGTAAAAAAAGATGGGGAGTGCTTGCTGAGCATTATTGAGGAAGCTGCAAATCAGCCTAAAGCATCTTACCCCTCTGTGCTGCCAAAACCCCTGCCCAAAGAAACCCGTATCATGGGTAAACGCATTAAAGCTATTATGGAAAAACTGGCAACTGAGCTACGCTTACCTGTACAAATACTCTTGCCCTCCACAGTGACCACAGCCATACTACGTCGTTGGATCATAACAGGTCGCCTTGAGCTGCCTGACCATCTCCAGGGCTGGCGGCGTGAGGTTATTGGCAGGCCCTTGATTGAACAACTTCACCAGCAGGATTAAGGGCGACATTACCGCCGGTTGCATATGAACGTATTAGCCTCCATCTACAAAAGCCCGAAAAAAAACGACATGTATCTGTACTTGCTGAAGGCAGACCGGCTCAGTAAAGTGCCACAGGCACTGTCAACGCTGTTTGGTAAGCCAGAACACGTTATGGATATCCTCTTAACCCCTGAACGCCAGCTGGCTCGTGTTGAGCCGTGGCAGGTGATTGAGGCCCTTAACACCCGGGGCTTTTATCTGCAAATGCCGACCCCTGAGGATGATTACATTGAGCATTTGCCTGACGAACTGCTCACCCGCAACGACCCCGCCTGAACCATGACAGCGCATTTCTGGGAAAAAAAGCCACTACAGGCTTTTACGCAAGAGGAATGGGAGAGCCTGTGCGACGGTTGCGGTAAGTGTTGCCTGCAAAAACTGGAAGATGAAAACACGGGCAAAATCCATTACACCCGTATTGCCTGTCGGTTGCTCGATACCGATACTTGCCAGTGCTCCGATTATCTTAACCGCAAGCGGCGTGTTCCAGAGTGTATCCAGTTAACCCTTGAGGATCTCAGGCATTTTCACTGGTTGCCTGAAACCTGTGCCTACCGGCTGGTTTATGAAGGGAGGCCCCTGTATCACTGGCACCCGTTATTATCGGGTAATCGGGAATCAGTGCATGAGGCAGGAGCGTCCGTTAAAGCGATAGCGCTATCGGAATTGAGCGTGCCGGAAGAAGCATGGGAAGATTATATCATTCCCGCCACTATAATAGATTCATAAGTGACCGCTCCCCCAGCTAATTAGGTCAAGGGTATTTACCTAAACCTATCGACCAAGTGAGTCCGTCAACCAAGGGCTGTAAAGCGGGCCATGACCCGGTTTGAAATGAGGTTTACAGACCGGATCAAGGCATAAATAGTCAGTGTCGTTTGGGATGTTTGATTGAAACAACGACTTCTGAAATCCCGGGAAGATCCCTCCAACATTCGGCTTGTTGAGTCTGTTTGTTTGAAACACTCAGATGCTTATCTACATCATAAATAGCGTTGTGTTGCTTCCCCCCACCTTTAAATCTCATGCGAGCGTGATTTTGTTGGTTTTTGACACTAAAATAGTAACCACCACATTCAAATGTTAAAGCCATATTAGGGCCATAGATATTCTCAAGAGCCCCCCAATAACCTGTGCCACCAGGATTTACCGTATGAGGTGGTTTGTAAAACCAATCTCCGTGCCTGAGCCAGACGCTTGTTCGTGTGCATGTATAATTGGTCTTGTTCTTTATATTTACTCGCAAACCGTCACAGCTGAAAAGAACAACAGCAAAACTGGCGTTTGTAAGCAATGCCGTGAAAAGGAAAGTTGCAATAGTTGATGATACTCTATTCATTTTGGTTGCCTCTTATACTAATTGATGCCCCTGACTACACTATTGCGTACAGTTACAATGTACTGTGGCGTCGGGCTTGTCAGCGAAAAGCGCAGTTAGAAGAGTCGATTTGACCAAAGAAAAAGCATCGACCCAATGGATCGTGCTAACCAGGGACAGAAAAGTGGTCATGAACCGTTTGGAAATGTTGCTTCCAGTGGATCAAGTTATAAATAACCAGTGACGTTTATACGGAAGCGGGTATCTCCAGGGTGACCTTCCGTTAATGCGGATATTTCGTAAACTCCCATCCGCGTTAATTCAATGAAACAACAATTTGGGCGACACCGGGTTTATCATCTTTCCAGGAGGCATGTTGAATCTCTTTAATGATAACACTGAGATGCCCATCCACATGATAAGTCTTGTTATTTTGATCGCCACCTGCAAGGATAGATACATTTTGTTGATTTATCACGCTAAAAGAGTAGGCGCCACATTTGAAGGTTAAATCCATATCAGGGCCATGGAGAGCCTTCTTGATGGCTGCCCAATAAGCTGTCTCATCGGGTTTTACGGTATCAGGTGGTTTTTTATACCAATAACCATGTTTAAGCGTTTTATTTGTGAGTTTGCATGTATAATCGGTAGCGTTAACCATATAGACCTGTAAACCGTTCTCGTCGATATCAGCAAAACTAACGTTTGTAAGAATGACCGTGGAGATGAAAGTTACAATAGCGAGTAATAACTTATTCATTCTGATTACCTCTTGCAATAAAACTCTAACCGTTCAATTATCTGCTCAGGTAGCAAAAAGCAGCGACTTATGATCTCCTTTGGCACATGGCGTAGAATATACCCAAAGGATTCCAAGTGGCTACGCGCCGGTCAGTAAGTGAAGCCCCAGAGTCTACAAATAGCAGGTGACCAGGGTGAACGAACGCCGCCAACAACGTAACCGTTTGAAAGGCGACGGGTATAAGCTCCTGTAACTTATCATAGGTTGATGGCGGGTGAAGCCCCACTTTTACCTGTGAACGAAAGTAATAACGCTGGTTTCGAGACCGGATCATGGCTCAAAGAATAAGTGGCGTTTTTTACAGAACTATTATTTACCTTACTTACAAATGACCTCCAAAGAGACTTCCTTCTATTTGAATGAAACATTTATTTCCGCAATACCGGGCAGACTATCTGCGAAAGAGGCATGCTGAGTCATTTCATTGGTAACACGTAGATGTTTATCGACATTATAAGTACTGTTATGTTGATTCCCGCCTGCGAGAACAGATAAATTTTGTTGATTTATCGTACTAAAGGAATAAGGACCACATTTAAATGTCATATCTATTTTAGGACCATAGCCAAACATGATAGTAGCCACCCAATAAGATGCCTCATTAATGTTATCATAAAGTTTAGGTGGTGTACTGTCCCAGTCACCATGTACAAGTATTTCGCCTGTTATTTTGCACAGAGTAGGGGTATGGTTATTGAAGTTCACTTGCAAATAGTTCGGATCTCTGGGGGCTGGAAGATACCAACGATCTTTTTGCTGTATTCGTTTGAAGTGATGACCGGTATTGTTAGTTGTGTTTACTTGGGAAGCGTGCTCGCTCCTATGAGCAAAACCAGGGCTTGTCAGCAATACCGCGGAAATGAAGGTGGCAATCACCAGTAATAACTTATTCATTCTGATTACCTCTTACAAAAAAATTGTAACCGCCGAGTCGCCTACCTTGGTGCTCAGGTAGCAAAAAACAGCGACTTGTTATAACCGTCTAAAGCCTTGGATAGAATAAGCCTATGTATCCTGCCATAGGATAATGTTAAGGGAAAGTTGATTTTTGACTTTAAATTAGGCGTTATAGAACCAATTTGACATCCTCCTCCAGCCAGGTCGCTGGAGGATTCCCATTACTGGGGCGTTACTTTCTTGCGAGTTTACGCGGGTTTCTGCTTCCACGTTACAGCCACGAGGGACTTACATTAACGCCACAGACTTTACTTCCCCTCTGCCCGAGGGTAGGTTTTCAACGACGCAGTGGATATTAGCAGAATGTTAGACGAAATTCACCTCCCGCCTGGCTCGGCGGGAGTATTCTTTCGGAAACGGATAGATAGAGAGTTATCTTCATTGTTCAACAACACGCTATTAATCGCTATTTGACACTCACCATTTTCAACAAATCTTCCAGTTCGGCAATCACCAGATGAACCTGCTGCTGGTAAAAAGCCAGGCTCCTGGGAGGTTTTTTTATAGCCAACTGTCCCGATGCATTTTTATTAAATGGCGGCTGTTGTTTTGCGCTTCGGAGTTGGTTGCGGGCACCGTCAATAGTAAACCGTTTGTCGTAAAGTAAGGTGCGGATGGTGCGAACCAGGATGATATCATTGCGGCGGTAGTAACGCCTCTTGCCACGGCGCGCAGGATTTAACTGACGGAATTCCTGCTCCCAGTAGCGTAAAACGTGGGGTTTAACCTGACAAAGCCCACTGGCTTCACCAATGGTGAAATAGCGTTTGTCAGGTATCTCCCCAAGACTACTCGTGTTGAGCGTGTTCTCCAGCATAGGCCTCAACTCTTGCCCTGAGTTTCTGGCCGGGCTTGAACGTCACAACCCGACGGGGTGTAATGGGTATTTCTTCGCCGGTTCGGGGATTCCTTCCCGGTCGCCCGTTTTTATCCCGCAGGTCAAAATTACCAAAACCGGATAATTTTACCTGCTGGTTCTTTTCTAGCGCCTGACGGATTTGCTCGAAAAACAGCTCGACCATCTCCTTGGCTTCCCGCTTGCTCAAACCGAGATCCTCGTTGAGCTTCTCGGCGATTTCAGCTTTCGTCAGTGCCCCCATGGCTTACTTCCTTAATTGTGCATTAAAGTCCTTCTCCAGCCGGGTTACTACATTATTGACCAGACCATTCACATCCTCGTCTTTAAGAGTGCGGGATGGATGCTGTAAGGTCAAGCCCAGTGCCAGACTCTTGTGCCCTTGTTCGATTCCTTTTCCGGCATAAACATCAAAGACTCGCACATCACGCAATAGTTCACCGCCCTCTGCACGAATGACCTGACACAGGCTTTCAGCATTGACCGACGCTACCACAGTCAAAGCGAGGTCACGGCGGACTTCAGGGAATTTGGACAAAGGCTTGAAACGGGTAACGGCACCGTTAAGCACTGCCTCCAGACATAACTCCATAAGGTAAACATCGGCCGGCACTGCCATTTTTTTTGCCAATGATGGATGAATCGCGCCAATATGACCGATGACCTCGCCCTCAAGACTCACCACAGCACATTGTCCCGGGTGCATAGCCGGGTGTTTACCCTGATCAAACTGAATGTTGCCGATAGCGCCTCCGGTATTTAACAACGCTTCCAGATCGCCTTTCAAATCAAAAAAATCCACCTTTTCCCGGCTGTTTTCCCAGCCTTCAGGGACACGACTGCCAGTGATGACCGCTGCTACTTTTTCGGCCTGCAGGATAGACTTCTGGTCCAGTTCGCTGCCTTGTTTAATAAATGTTTGTCCTGTTTCAAACAGGCGAACCCGACTTTGCTGGCGGTTCATATTATAGGCAAGCGTTTTGACCAAACCGGGTAACAGCGACGTTCTCATGACAGATAAGTCACTGGCTATGGGGTTAGCCAACGCAACCGCTTCATGCTCAGGATCAAACAACGTATGCAGTTCAGGATCAATAAAGCTCAACGAGATCGCTTCCTGGTAGCCACGACTGACCAGCGCGCGGCGTAAATCACTTTCCTGAACCCGCGCCTCATCCACTTGTTTCATTGTCAACAAGGCAGAAGGTGTGGTGGTGGGCAGGTTATCGTAGCCGTAAATACGCCCGAGCTCCTCCACCAGATCTTCTTCAATGGCAATATCAAAACGCCAGCTTGGGGCCGTGACCTGCCAAACCGTTCCTGAATCACCGGGAATTTTTGTCATACCAAGGCCCAAACGGGTCAACAGCGCTTCCGTATGGTCATCATCAATAGCCATGCCGAGCAGCGAGGCGACTTTTTCAGCCCGCAATGTAACGGTTTTCAGCGTTGGCAAGTGGGCTTCACTGGCTGCTTCAACCACAGGGCCGGGTTGACCACCACAAATGGTCAGTATCAACGCGGTAGCGCGCTCAATGGCTTTTCTTTGCAGTTGGAAATCAACACCACGCTCAAAACGGTGGGAAGCATCCGTATGCAGGCCATAAGCTCGTGCTTTACCGGCAATGACAACGGGATTAAAAAACGCGCTTTCGAGGAAAATATCTTTTGTGGTATCACTGACACCGGTTCCCTCACCGCCCATAACACCCGCTATGGCCAATGCCTTTTGCTCATCGGCAATCACCAGGGTACTGGCGTCAAGTTTAACATCTTGTCCATCAAGCAATGTCAGCTGTTCACCGGCGTTTGCCATGCGCACCTCAATGGCGCCTGCCAGGGTGTTGAGATCAAACCCGTGCATGGGCTGGCCCAATTCCAGCATCACATAGTTAGTCACGTCCACCACCGGGTCAATGGTGCGAATACCGCAGCGGCGCAAGCGCTCAGTCAGCCATAAAGGTGCTGGCTTCGATAAATCGACGTTTTTAATAATGCGCCCCAGATAACGTGGGCAGCCTTCTTTTGCCTTAATAGTGATGGCAAAGGTATCATCAATGACCGGAGGTATCGTCGCCACTGTCTCTTCGGTCACGTCTGCCAGGAAGTTAGCGCTGACTTCTCGGGCCAGACCGGCAATGCTCAGGCAATCACCCCGGTTCGGGGTTAAATCCACGTCAATGATGTTGTCGTTGAGTGTCAGGTATTCACGAATATCCTGTCCCACAGGGGCATCTTCTGGTAATTCCATCAACCCGTCAGACGACTCGGCCATGCCCATCTCTTCTTCAGCACATAGCATGCCAGCGGACTCTACCCCGCGCAGCTTCACCTTTTTAATTGTGAAGTCACCCGGCAACACAGCACCTACACGGGCAAACGGGGCTTTAAGACCAACACGGGCATTAGGGGCGCCACAGACAACTTGTACTTCATCATTGCCTGTGTTCACACGGGTCACACGCAGCTTATCGGCATCAGGGTGTGGCTCGCAGGCAACAATTTCACCCACGACAATACCGGAGAATTCGCTGGCAACAGGCTCGACACTATCGACCTCCAACCCTGCCATGGTGATTTTATCCACCAGTGCCTGGGTATTTGTATCGATATTGACCCACTGGCGTAACCATTGTTCACTGAACTTCATTGCTTTTTCCTGGCGGTGCTGACAACCGGCAGGCGTTATGGGAAACCCTGTCACAGATGCCAGACGCAATCACTGTATATCGACTCAATCGGTGTAGCGCCTGTCGCATGGCAACGCCAAACAACAGCAACTACTGAGAAGCTGTCTTAAAAGTCATGCTCCTACTGCGGCTACGATGAATGGGTCTAAAAAGTCGCTTTTGCTCGTCAAGCTTTTGCTCGTCAAATAGTCCCGCTGTTCTCCTCACGAAAGCGACTTTTTATCCTCCATTTCTCGCAGTCCTCGCTACGGGCAGACTTTTAAGATTGCTTCTGACACTTTTTTAGTTAAACTGGTTCAGAAAACGCAGATCGTTTTCAAAAAACTGCCGTAAATCATTCACGCCGTAACGCAACATGGCAAAACGCTCTACGCCCATGCCAAAAGCAAAACCCGTATACTTTTCAGCATCGATGCCACAGTACTCAAAGACTTTTGGGGACACCATGCCACAACCGAGGACTTCGAGCCATTTTACCGAGCCATCAGCATTACGTCCCCACTCAATATCCACTTCCGCAGAAGGTTCAGTAAAAGGGAAGTAAGAAGGACGAAAACGAATCGCCAGGTCATCTCGCTCAAAGAACACCCGAAGAAAATCACTGAGAACGCTCTTGAGATCGGCAAAACTGACCTTCTCTGCCACGTATAAACCTTCCACCTGATGAAACATTGGGCTGTGAGTCTGATCTGAATCACAACGGTACACTTTACCCGGACACACGATAGCAACAGGCGGCTCTTCCCTGTTTTTGACAAAACGCTCAAGCGTACGAATCTGAACCGGTGAGGTGTGGGTTCTTAGTACAGTAGTGTCATCAAAGTAAAAAGTATCGTGCATGGCCCGGGCCGGATGGTGCTCGGGAATATTCAAGGCTTCAAAATTATGGTAGTCATCTTCAATTTCAGGCCCCTGTTCTACCGTAAAGCCAATGCGGCCAAAGTAGTCGGTAATGCGCTCCATTGTGCGTGTTACCGGGTGCACGTTGCCTACTTGCTGACCACGGCCACTGAGCGTCACATCGATAGTCTCACCGGCGAGCTTTGCTGCTAGCGCCTCGGCATCAAAAGCCACTCGACGCTGATCAATTGCCTCTTGCACTTGCTGTTTGGCAACGTTGATTTGTGCCCCGGCCTTTGGCCGCTCTTGCGGTGATAACTTACCCAACCCCTTCAATAAAGCCGTCATTTCGCCTTTTTTCCCCAGATACCGCACCCGAATCGCTTCAAGGTCGGCTCTGTGTTGGGCTTGTTCGACAGCGCTCAGGGCACGGGTCACGATCGGGCTGACAAGACTCTCCAAGTTCTCCATGATTCTCTCGACGGGGTTCTCTGTGAAAATGCAAACGCCAAATTCTAACGGTTAGCGAGGGTTTTGGGTAGCCAGTCTATGACTTATTGAAGCCTTTGCCGCTAAAGACAAGCCGTTACTTGGCGTCCAGTTTCGCCCTGAAAGCTCTGGAGCAAGTGGGCAACAGTTGATTAGCAATTTTTTATCCTGGGCTGACATGCATGAAGAAAAATACCCTCCTCCCAACGATGAGAGTTCATCCACAGCCCATAGAACCCAAGTATTCGGGGAATAAAAAAACACGCGTTCTGACAGTTTTTTATCTCTGCACCCGGGCGGCTGTCGTGAAAAGCAGGCTCCTAGCGATCCCCACAAGGACGAGGAGTCGCGGATTACCATCTGCGTAACAGTGGCCGGGTATTGGCAAGCTTTATGCCGGTAAAACCCTTCTACCAAGGTGTGTTGTAAATCTTGCCAGAATCCTCTCGCTACATAACCCACCCAGGGGCTATGCTGTAGTTAGAAAAATGACAGATCGAGAGGTATTGCTACTTCACAACCTTTAGTGAAGGTCTCCCAGTCCTTGGTGGCTTTGGTGGTTCAGGTTGCTCGGAAGGGTTTTCATCACTCCCCTCAGGCGCTTCACCCTCTCCCATCGGTGCCGTTTCAACCTCAAAGACCATTCCCTGACCATTCTCACGGGCATAGATGGCCATCAGGGCTTCAAAAGGCACAAAAATGGTTAATGCCTGACCACCAAAGCGGCCATCGAACGTTAGAATATCGTTACCAATTTCCAAAGATCTCACTGCGCTGGGTGAAATATTGAGAACGATTTGTCCATCGTTGACATATTCCATAGGAACAGCAACCCCTTCCCGGTTTGCATCCACCAGGATGTAAGGGGTGCAGTTATTATCCAGAATCCAGTCGTACAGGGCGCGTGCCATATACGGGCGACTGCTGGTCATATTCATGGGAGACTCCGGACTCACTCGCGCATTTCGCGCTCAATTTCCGACAGGCTATCTTGGAAGGACTCACGCTCAAACAAGCGTTCGCCGTAATCCAAAATGGCTTTACCCTGTTTTGGCAGCTCAATGCCCAGCTTTGGCAAGCGCCAGATGATAGGCACCACGCAGCAATCCACCAACGTAAAGTCGTCACTCATAAAGAACGGCTTTTCTGCAAATACAGGGGCAACCGCCAATAAGCTTTCACGCAGTTCTTTACGGGCACGGTTAGCCGGTGTTTCCTTGGTCTTCGGATCAAGGATCAGGTCAACCAGCGTGCACCAGTCTTTCTGGATACGGTGCATCATCAAACGGCTCTGTGCCCTGCTGACAGGGTACACAGGTAACAGAGGCGGATGAGGAAAACGCTCGTCAAGGTATTCCATCATTACGTTTGGCTCATAAAGAACCAAATCCCTGTCCACCAGGGTGGGCAAAGTGTTGTACGGATTGAGCTCCGATAATTCCTGCGGCAGGTTATCAGGGCTGCTGTTTTGGATATTAACAGCAACGCCTTTTTCTGCCAGTACAATGCGAACCCGGTGACTGTAATGGTCAGCTGGATCCGAAAAAAAGATCATGGATGACTTTTTGGCAACTACGGCCATGAAGTACCCCCGCCTTCATGCAAAGGTTGAGAGACAATGGTTCAGCTTGTCACGTATATAAACGTGCCAGATAACGCAAACCAACGAATGAAATAATCGCATGTTATAGTAGCAAACTTTGATTTACCAGGCCACACGCCAGGCACTTCTAAGCATACGGACACATTAGCCTCTCAGGCATTTAGCCTTAAGTCTTCAGAGTGTCAACATCTGCGTAAACGTAAGGGGCGATAAGAGTACATTAGACGCATCGGTACACGTACGTTAAATAAGTCGTTAAACACGTCTACACCGAGTCAAGCGAAGCTCTTAAACTCGTATATCGACTTATATCTGGAGACTAAGCTATCAATGAGTTATCAGCCATCTGACGATTTATATGACCCTTACGAACACTTAGACTAGGATGGCTTTTCTAACTACCGCAATGAGTAAGGCATGCTGGGTGTCAGAACTGTTGGATTAACTCCTGAAACGCGTCCTGTACCCCGATACCAGCCCCCTTCATTGCCATACTCACGGGTACCAAGCTTATTGGTATTGTAGATAAACTCAAGGTGAAAGCTTTGGTTACAGTTTTTACAATGGAGAAAAATGAGCAAGATACCCGTAAAGCAGGTCTATGGAGTAGACCGGGTCAATGTATCTGGTTTATGACCAATTGGCATAAAAATCAACCTTTGTTCGTTAGATAGTTTGCTGCTCTGTGCGCAAAAGCCTATTTTCACCCTCCATTTCCCATGGTCTTCGCCACAGGCAGACTGTTAAGACAGGGGATAACACTTAACTATTATCTTTCATATATTGACTGGGGTCGATGAACAGCCCCAAAGACCGTTTATCAATGCGCTTTTCCTCGCCTTGCTCCTTGTAACGAAAAACAATGGTATCCCCTTCCTTAACGTCCAGGGTCTTGTCGGCGCAGAGGTATTTGTAGTCTTCACCTGCCACGGTCAGCTGGTGGATGTAATAATCAGGCATGCCCAGCCAGTCACTATGGGGGCCATCAGTGACCACCTTTTCCAGTGTGCCACGGCCTTCCAGCTTGGGTTTGCGCTTTTGAAAGTTTCTTTGCATGGTTTCTGTTCACTCAATGCATTGTTTGGCTGATGACCACCAAAGGGCACCACAGCCTGTACTAGTACATTGTCGCCCACACCCGCAGGATACACCATAGGGATTTCCTGAGGGTAGGCCCTGTTACTTTTTTCTCGGTATATGCGACTGAACCTGGTGAGCCTGTTTGCGCTGTACTCGCCGGTTTTTCCAGTTGCTGATGATGTTCCATCGCCAGTACAAACGGATGGCAAAATACCCCAGGGCGCCTCCTGCCAACCCTGTGATGAGTGAACCCAGATACAGCGGCTTCCAGATGCGGCTTAATTCTGCCCCTACGCTGTGGAGAGAAAGCTCCAGTGTGGATTCACTGATGGGTACATTCAGGAGATAGCAGCCAACTTTATAGGTGAAATAAAAAATCGCTGGCATGGTAACCGGATTGGTAATCCAGACAAGTGCCACTGATAAGGGCAGGTTGCTGCGAAAAACGATGGCCAGACACGCCGCGACGACCATTTGAAAGGGGATGGGGATAAAAGCGCAAAACACGCCGACAAAAAAAGCCGCTGCTGCTGAACGCCGGTTCAGGTGCCAAAGGTTCGGATTCTCAATGGTTGATCCGAGAAAACGAAGGTACCGGTTATCCCTGATGGTATTGGAATCAGGCAGGTAACTTTGTATCAGTTTTTTCGCCATATCTGTTCACTATACATGCCATGAACCGGTTTTCCCACGTTTTGGTCAACTGTTATCTGGTGTGCCCTTCAAAAGGAGAAACACGGCGTGGGTGAAGATGCGCGAATAACTGATAGCTAACAAGATGCTGAATCAACGACTATGCTGGAGACCGCAGGTGGAATGTCTGTCTGGCCCTTGGAGCCTGTCGGACTTTCTCGCGCTTTCTGGATTTTAGGCCGAAATTGTCTTAAGTCCGACAGGCTCCTTGGGTTCGTTTTTACAAACAATCGTCCCTGGTGGCGTGATCAGGGCTGTGTTTATCAGAGCCATTTATAAACAAGGGGGGGGTAACATCCTGTTATGTCTACCGTCATATTATGTCTGTGAATGATGCCTGACACCATAAGGTTAACGACAGGTTTATTCTCTTATGCGCTGGGGGTGGCGGCTGTCTCATTATTAGCCGCGCTACCTGAACTATGGTTTGTAGTTTTGTTAGCCGTATGTTCGGCATGCTTGACTGTGGCTGTGTATTGGCGGGCACCGGTCTTCTTTCCATTAGTCGCGTTATCTTTGGGAGGGGCTGTCGGCATGGGTTATGGGCACTGGGTGAAAAGTCAGATGCTGCCTGAGTCCTACGAAAGCAAGGTGTTGGTCTTGAGTGGGCAAGTGCGGGGGCTGCCTGCCAAAGGTTCGCAGACAACCCGCTTTCTGTTTGATGTCACCTCGGTTAAAGGGGTGCGGCATCATCCCCTTCATCGCCTGCGTTTAAGCTGGTTTTCCGCACCGGCTATGGCCGTGGGGCAAACGTGGGAATTAAAGGTCAAGCTTTTTCGGCCCCGTGGGTTTGCCAGTCCTGGTGCCTTTGATGTGGAAGCCTGGGCAGCGCGTGAAGGTATTCAGGCTATGGGGTATGTGTTATCGGGGGAGTTGGTATCTGAGTCAGCGAATAGGTCTATCCGTCAGGCGCTGGAACAGTGGCTCAACGCAAAGGCTGCTCCCCGAACAGTGGGGTTGTTAAAGGCATTGCTGGTTGGTGATAAATCAGGTGTGTCACCCGAACAATGGGTGGTATTAAACCAAACAGGTACTACCCATTTAATGGTTATTTCCGGGCTTCATATCGGGTTATTGGCCTTGTTGGGCTATTGGCTGGCCTGGAGTATTGGCTGGCTTGGGGGCTGGCCCCTGCTAAGGTGGCCACTGCCGTATATTGCCAGTATTCTCTCCTTGATTCTGTCGGTAGGTTATGCCGGGCTGGCGGGATTTGGCATTCCGGTACAGCGTGCTGTAGTGATGACGGCTGTGGCATTAATTGGGCCATTGTGTGGGGTTCGTCCTGCATCAGCCTCGTTATTGGTTGTGGCCTTGGCGGTAGTGCTCACCCTTGACCCGTTGGCGGTGACCAGCGCTGGCTTCTGGTATTCGTTTATGGCGGTGTCGGCGCTGATTTTCGGGCTCTCTGGATGGATAGGGAAAGGGGGGCGTTTCGAGCGATGGTTGCGGCCACAATGGTTAGTCTTCTGTGTGCTGGCACCGCTGTTGTTGTTTAATGGGCAACCTGTTTCGCTGCTATCACCGTGGATCAATATTATTGCTATTCCCGTGGTGGGGCTGTTGGTAGTGCCTTTGTTATTACTGGCCGCCTTGCTCAGTGTTATGTCAGCCCCCCTCTCTGAGGGGTTACTTTGGCTGCTCGACCATCTCCTCAGTGGCTTGCTTTACGCGCTGACCTGGGTTGCTGAAATGGCACACGCCCTGCCGGTCATACCCCAGCCGGGGATTATCGCCGTGGTATTTGCCCTTGCTGGTACCTCTATGCTGGTTTTACCTTTACCCTGGCGGTTAAAGATTGTCAGTCCTTTACTTTTTCTGCCCTGGTGGTGGCCACCTTCTCAGGCTCCAGATTTTGGCAGGGCTTCTATCAGTATGCTGGATGTGGGGCAGGGGCTCTCTGTGGTGGTAAGAACACAGCGCCATACACTGGTGTATGATACAGGCGATTACTTTAGCCCGTCCTTTAATGCGGCGAACAGCGTTATCATTCCCTATTTGAGAACCGCCAGGGTGGAAAAACTCGACCGGATTATTATTTCCCATGGTGATAAAGATCACTCGGGATCTCTGGCGCCTTTGTTAAAGCAATACCCATGTACTGATATTGTGAGTGGCACTGCGCTACCTTATTACTTCAAGCCCGTCCCCCGTTGCGAGGTTGGTGAACAATGGGTGTGGGACGGTGTCAGCTTTGAAATTCTCAGTGCTGGTGGTCATTGGAAGCGGGTTAATGATGGTTCCTGTGTGTTAAAGATTACCGCTGGCAAGGACAGTCTGCTGTTAACCGGGGATATCAGCCACCGGGTTGAAAAAAAGCTGGTAGCCATGAATAAAGACCTGAAAGCAAGTGTTCTGCTGGCAGCACACCATGGCAGCAAATATTCCAATACCACCGTATTTTTAAACGCTGTTCGACCGACAGAGGTCGTGTTTTCAGCGGGGCATCAAAACCGGTTTGGCCATCCATCAAAGCAGGCCCTTGTCAGGGTAGCAAAAGTTGGCGCTAGCATTTGGAATACAGCGGTCTCCGGGACGGTTTCTGTTGAGCTTGGGTCAACGGCAGGGAAAGCGTCCGGGTATCGGCACAAGAGTCAGAGGTACTGGTGGCAGGGGTAGTTGTTGCTGGTGGTCATTGGAAGCGGGTTGTGGACATCCCTTTGGGTATGACCGGAGGATACGGCGAACACAGTCAGAGTCCGGCTTTTTATGGTGAGGTGTCGTATTGTTGTTAAGAAACCGCTCACCTTTTAATATCTCAATGTTAATACCATTTCAAGAAAGTGCGGCTTATGCCACGACCATACGAAATTATTGTCTATTATGATAAGGCAATCGCGTAAAATACCAGGAGCCTGACCGAGAATAGCGCCCGTAGCGAGGATTACGAGAAATTGAGGATAAAAATTTCTGCTTCTGAGGATAATAGTGGGGCTATTTGACGAAGAAGCAGGAATTTTTAGACCAATTTATCGCAACCGCAGTAGGGCAGTCTATTCTCGGACAGGCTCCTAGGAGCCTGTCGGACTTAAGGCAATGTCGGCCTGAAATCCAGAAAGAACGGCCATATTTTCCGATGAATTTGCTTAATTAAATAGGCCAACTATTCGCACAAATCCATCGAAAAATCTGACTCACTCTACTGAATTTTATGCTCGAAAGCTTAAGCCCGACAGGCTCCTGGTTTTCGAGTGTTTGGATAGCTTCTGTTTATCTGTTTATCTGTTTATCTGTTTAAAAGTAACAAAGCTGTTTTTTATACTGTATTCCTCCCATCAACTCGGGTGATCGGTAAAATGAACCAAAAGATGTCAATCCAACGTGTATCAGCAAGTATTGGCGCGTGTCTGTTAGTGATAGCCAGCTCCAGCAATGGGGCTATTACCGAAGTTACTGATCGCTATACAATCCAAACCGATATCATTCCCAGCCAGAGCGTTATAGAAAATACTCTGGTTCCTGTCGGCGCGTTTAATAGCTTCAGTCATATTTATAAAGACATAACGAATACCTACAAAGGCCACCCCAGCTTCCTGTTTCAGTTGAAAGACGATAAAAATGGAGAAAGAGTTGAACTGTGCTCCAGTTTTGTTACTGATAAAGTGGCTGAAAAAATACCTCCGCAACAACTTAAGGATATTATCGCCGCTAGAGCGCTGGGGCAGCATAGTTCTGGTCATGTGACAACCGGTGATACCTGGGTCTACGAATACGGGTTGTGGATTCCTTCTTCTGTTGGTGAAAACAGCAAGGGCATCATATCGCAGTGGCACGGTACGCCGGATCGAACTACGGTGGTGACACCTGACAAAAAAACAGAACGGTTGTCACTCCGATCCTTCGTCCATGATTTACTGGCCAAAATGTATTTCGAAAAAAGTATTGGGTACGATAAAAAAACACGGAAACCCAATGGTTATTTTGTTGACCAGGATGGCTACCCGCCCCTTTCACTGCAAATCAATAACGGTTGGTTCTATGTTCTTGCCAGAGATGATATGTCACGCGTTACTGACAAAACGGATCGTATCAACCTGAGGCCCCCTGAAAAAGGCCCTGTTTCCAGCCCGGGTAAAACCAAGCACGTTTGCATTCCTTATATGGTCAAACTTAAAGACATTCCCAAAGACAAGTGGATTGATATGAAATGGGAAATCGTATGGTCTGATTGGGCAAAAGATGGCAGTAAAATACTTGATCAGGGGTCGATCAAGTTATTTATGGATGGCAAACCGGTCTTTAGCTGGAAAGGATACTTAGGCAACAACAACGAATTTGGCACTTACTTCAAGTACGGCATTTATAAGCCAGGCGCTTCAGGTATTAGTATTCGGCTGGCTGGTTTCAGGCAATATAAACTGGGTAAAGGCACCGAACAAAGATAGTCGAGCTCACTGCAGGCGGCGCCTTAAAGCGAGCCACTTCATCATAACGTATCTTGAATACGAGTTCTGTTCCAGTATGGCCGCCTTCCATAAAGGTTAAATGTTCTGGTTCCTCCTTTAGCCGTGTATACATTTAGTAAGAGTCTGATAATAACTTCCCCGTTTTACCGTTCGGGCTGAGCCTGTCGAAGCTCGCTGCCACCACCGTTCGACTCTTCGGCAAGCTCAGAACTCAGGGTGAACGAAAATCGGGAAGTTATTTTTAGACTGCTCCTTAGATAGTGTCGGCGTCTGCACAATAGGCTACCCCTTCAATGCTATGATAGACTCTTGATAAAACCCAGGAGGATCATCACTGTGTTCGAACTGGTCAAATCAGGTGGCTGGCTGATGCTGCCACTGCTGTTCAGCTCTGTGGTGGCGATGGCTATTATTTTTGAACGATTATGGACACTGCGCCCTTCCCATGTCACGCCTGAAGAGACATTGCCGCAACTGTGGCAGTGGATCAAAACCAATACACTGGACAGTGACAAGGTTGTTGAGCTTCGTGAGGCTTCGCCCCTCGGTGAAGTGTTGGCGGCGGGTATTACCACCGCCCGAAATGGCCGCGACATCATGAAAGAGAGTATCGAAGAGCAGGCCGGTCATGTGGTGCACGAGCTGGAGCGTTATTTGAGTGCCCTCGGCACCATTGCCGCCATTGCGCCGCTGATGGGCTTGCTCGGTACGGTGATCGGTATGATTGACGTGTTCTCTGCCCTGATGTCCCAGGGGGCCGGTAATCCGGGGGTATTGGCAGGGGGCATTGCCAAAGCGTTGATTACCACGGCAACGGGATTGACCATTGCCATTCCCGCTTTAATGTTCCACCGTTATTTTGTCCGGCGCATTGACGCGTTGGTGGTTAATATGGAACAGGAGGCCATTAAACTGGTGGAAGTTATGCAGGGCGAGCGGAACATGGATGATGCACTGGCAGGTGACTCGCTATGAAATTCCGTCGCCAGGCTAGTCAGGATGATGTTTCTGTCAATCTGACCCCGCTGATAGATGTGGTCTTTTTACTGTTGATTTTTTTTATGGTGTCCACCACCTTCAAGGATAAAGCTGAACTGGTGATTAACCTGCCCCAATCCAGTGCCGCGGTGCAAACGCAAAAAAATCAGCCGGTAGAAGTCACTATCAGTCAGTCAGGTAACTACGCGGTTAATGGTACCAGCTTGGCCAATGGCCGTCTGGAAACTGTGAAGGCGGCGTTATCTGAGGCGAGCGGGGGCGATAGTAAAAAGCCATTGGTGATCACTGCTGATGCCGATGCGACTTACCAGGCAGTAGTGACGGCTATGGATGCAGCAGGACAGCTAGGGTTTGTGAATTTGAGTATGACCACTAAAAGGGCGGCTTCGCGCGAATAGACCGACGCGTGTTATGCTCTAGGAGGCTGTCGGACTTAAGACAATTTCGGCCTGAAATCGAGAAAGCGCGAGAAAGTGCGAGAAAGTGCGAGAAAGTGCGAGAAAGTGCGAGAAAGTGCGGCCAGAATTTTATGCTCGAAAGCATAAGTCCGACAGGTTCCTAGCGGAACTTTCCATGCCCTGACAGGACATTATGTTCACCTTTTTGAAGACGCGTTTACACACTGCTGTTATGAATGCCTGGTACGGTGAAGGTAACTGGACACGCTACCTCAGCCCTTTCAGCGCTATTTTTGCCTCTCTGGCCCGGTGGCGAAAAGACCACTATCAGACAAAGCGGTGCTGGAAGCCACCCGTACCCGTGATTGTGGTGGGTAACATTACCGTGGGAGGGACTGGTAAGACCCCTGTTGTGACAACTCTGGCGCGATACCTTGCCCAACAGGGCTATCAGCCTGGCGTTGTCAGTCGTGGTTTTGGCAGTCGGGGAGCGGACTATCCCGTGGATGTGACAGCACTTTCCAGTCCCGGGGTGGTGGGAGATGAACCTGTGATGCTGGCAACACAGTGTGATTGCCCGGTGGTGGTTGACCCTGACCGGGTTCGGGGAGCAAAGCATTTATGTGAGGTTCATCAGTGCACGGTGATTATCACCGATGATGGTTTGCAGCACTATAATCTCAGGCGTCATATTGAGTTGGTGGTTGTTGATGGCGCACGGATGTTGGGTAACGGGCTGTGCCTGCCCGGTGGACCTTTACGGGAGCCTGCTGAACGGTTGAAGTCGGTGGATTTTGTCCTGATCAACGGCGACCCGGTTGCTGATCCGGGTGTTCATTATACCTCGTTTCACTTGGTACCCGCCCCGCTGGAACCTGTTTCAGGGCGGGTAAAACAGATGAACACAAGGCCGCAATCCTGTAAAGTGCATGCTGTGGCAGGAATAGGTAACCCGCAACGGTTTTTTAAGATGCTGTCAGCGCTGGGGTTTGATGTGATTCCACATCCCTTTCCAGATCACCATTGGTTTACAGAATCAGACATTACTTTTAGTGACAGTCTGCCAGTGATTATGACGGCCAAAGATGCCGTCAAATGTCAGGGGTTTGCCGATACCAATCACTGGTATTTGCCCGTGATAACGGATATCCCATCTAGGGAGCTTGAGCGGATTGCCAGACGGGTACAGCAAGTGAGTATGATAAGTGATGGACAAGAAACTGTTTGAAATTCTGGCCTGCCCTCTGTGTAAGGGCAATGTAAAATACCAAAAAGACGCGCAGGAGCTGTTATGTCGTCCCTGTGGTCTGGCCTATCCTTTACGGGATGGTATTCCTGTCATGTTGGAGGGGGAAGCGCGGACGCTAACAGCTGATGAGCGTCTGAACGAGGCCTCCTGATGGAAGACATGCAACCGTTTACAGTGATAATCCCGGCCCGGTTTGGTTCCAGTCGCCTGCCAGGCAAGCCACTGGCAGATATTGCCGGAAAGCCTATGATTCAGCATGTGTATGAGCGGGCGCTGGCCAGTCGTGCGGAAAAGGTCATTATTGCCACGGACGATGAGCGTATTGTCCGCGTAGCAAAAGATTTTGATTCAGAGGTTTGTATGACCCGCCCTGATCACCCCTCTGGTACAGATCGGTTACAGGAGGTCGCCAGCGCTTATGGTATGGCCAGCGATGCTATTGTGGTGAATGTTCAGGGCGATGAACCGTTCATCCCCCCATCGATCATTAATCAGGTTGCTGATAACTTAGCCCGAGCCTCCCTGGCGGGTGCGGCAACATTGTGTGAAGCGATTACTGACAGTGAGCAGCTGTTTAACCCGAATACGGTTAAGGTGGTGACGGACAAAGATGGGTATGCCCTTTACTTCAGTCGGGCTGCCATGCCATGGGCACGTGATGCTTTTGCCCAGTCCAACGAAGCCGCACTGCCGAATACAGGTGTTTTTAGGCGCCATATCGGTATTTACGCTTATCGGGTAGGCTTGTTGAATCGTTATGTTCAGTGGGAAAGCTGCCCACTGGAAGACCTTGAAGCCCTCGAGCAGCTCCGGTTGCTGTGGAACAAACAAAAGATCCATGTCTCAGACGCGGTGGAAACCCCACCCCCTGGTGTGGATACACCAGAAGATCTTGAGCGGGTTCGTACCTGGATGGAAGAAAAGGCAGTGGTGACCGAATGACTACCAGGGTGTTATTTGTCTGTCTTGGCAATATCTGTCGTTCGCCAACCGCCCACGGTGTATTTTCTCAGCTGATCAGTAATGCCGGATTAGCGGATCGGATTCTGGTGGATTCGGCGGGGACGAGTAGCTGGCACGAGGGTACAGTACCAGATAGCCGAGCTGTTCAAGTGGCCCGGGCCCAGGGGTATGATCTTTCATTTATTCGCTCTCGTCAGGTGACCTCAACTGATTTTGTCGAGCAGGATCTGATTTTGGCCATGGACAATGACAATCTGGCAAATTTACAGGCGCGATGCCCGGTAGAATATCAGCAGAAAATTTATCGATTTCTGGACTTTGCTGAAGATCTCAATACACGGGAAGTCCCTGATCCTTATTATGGTGGTAATGAAGGGTTTATCCGCGTACTGAGCCTGGTGGAGCATGGTGGTCGGGCGTTATTGGCACATCTGCAACAGGGCTATTGATACGCACCTGTACGAGGATAGTCGTTTATGTCCGCGAGCCACCGCATAGAGCGATTAACACACCTTGCACTGCGAATCAAAGATCCGGCGGCGAGCCTGCCATTTTATAAGAATGTGCTGGGCATGTCCCTTGTGAGCGAGACGAACAGGGGGCAGCGTAAGCACTTCTGCCTGCAATATACGGACTTACAAGCTGTGCTGGAATTGGTTTATGATGCGGCTGACACCGCCTGGCATCCTATGTTGAGTGAGACTTTACAGCCCGGGTACTGGAAAATTGCCATTGCCGTTGCAGAACTTGACCATGCAAGGGCGTGTCTGCTGGACAAGGGTGTGCCCGTAGGAGATGCCTTTGAGGTGCCTGATGTGGCTTATCTCTGCCACTTCAGTGACCCGGACGGTTATTGTATTGAGCTTATTCAGCACAGGTTTTGCCGTAATCATCGGCCTCAACCAATACAGCGAGACTACCCCTTGGGTGGCGCGGCCGTTTTCTCATTAGTGACTTTGCGTATTAAAGATTCAGCCAGGAGCCTGGCTTTCTACGGGGACGTGTTGGGTATGACGTTGTTGTCCCGGCAACAAGTGGCTGACAGAGGCTTTACTCTGTATTTTCTGGCCTGTACCGATGAGTCGCCACCTGTGAGAAATATTGATGCCATTGAAAATCGTGAATGGCTCTGGCAGAGACCCTATACGGTATTGGAACTCCAGCATATCGAGGGGACGGAACACCAGTCAGGGCAAACCTATAACCCCGATCCGGTACTGGGCTTTGAAGGGTTGCGTTTTCGGCGCGCGGGTGGCTATCAGCCACTATCATCGGGTGATAGTACCACTGTGAGGGACCCAGATGGCTACACTATTCACCTGTATGGTTGATGCGCGGTACGTCCGACCTTATATTTTGCTTGTAAAAATGACCAGACAGACTCTCTAAACATGCATATTCAGGAATATGCGGCGCTGGATCGCTGCAATACGCTGGGACTTCCGACAAAAGCACGTTACTTGATTCAGGCAAGGTGCCTGGAAGATGTGCGGGAGGCACTTGTTTTTGCCCGCACCAAACAACTGCCGTTGATTCCTTTGGGTGGTGGCAGCAATGTTGTTTTTTCTGGTGACCTGGATGCGGTGGTGTTGCGTATGGCCATTGCCGGCAAGTCAGTTGTATCGACGTTGGGTGAGCATACCATTGTTGAGTCCGGGGCAGGTGAAAACTGGCATGATCTTGTGCGCTGGACGCTTTCGCAGAAAGCCTACGGCCTTGAAAATCTGTCATTGATCCCGGGAACCGTGGGTGCTGCTCCGATTCAGAATATCGGGGCTTATGGTGTTGAGCTGAAGGATGTGTTTCATTCATTGCAGGCTGTTGACTGCCAAACAGGGGGCGTTGTCTGTTTTAATCGTGATGATTGTGGTTTTGATTACCGCCAGTCAATTTTTAAAGGGTCCTGTCGTGATTGTTATGTCATTATTTCTTTGCGACTTAAGCTTAACAGGCGGTTGACTCCCCGGTTAGATTACGCGGACCTGCGGGACAAGGTTGAGAAAAAGGCCCTTAACAGAGAACTGTCGGCTGAATTAATCAGTGACGTGGTCTGTGATGTTCGCAGGGAAAAACTGCCTGACCCCGGGATGCTTGCCAATGTGGGCAGTTTTTTTAAAAACCCCGAGGTTAGTGCCTCCACGGTTCAACAGCTCAAGGCGCGTTACCCGGATCTTGTTGCTTTTCCCGCAGGTGAACGGTGGAAACTCGCAGCGGGTTGGCTGATTGACAAAGCAGGGCTTAAAGGGGTCAGGGAGGGAGCCGTCGGCACCCATAAGCAGCAGGCGCTGGTGCTGGTAAACCATGGCGGTGCAACAGGGCAGGACGTTCTCTGTTTTTCTGAGGCTATCAAGGCCCGGGTGCATGCTCGTTTTGGTGTCCTGTTGGAACGAGAACCCAGGGTTTACTAAAGGTCATGAACAGCTTCTAACCCGGATATTTCATAAACTCCCTTAGAGCCGCAAGGAGCAAGCAAGGCTAGGAGCATGTTTATGAAATATCCGGGCTAAAGAGCATACTCATTTTTTTCATTTCACCACAAAATAGACGATGCAGACTGAGCACTACAATAATTTGCCACAGACGCGCCGCCATGAGCGGATTGTCGCGTTGATTAAACAAAGGGGTTTTCTGACAACTGAAGAACTGGTTACTATTTTCCAGGTCACCCCACAAACTATTCGGCGTGATTTAAATGAGCTGGACCGGCAGGGGTTGTTATCTCGCCACCACGGTGGGGCTGGCGAATCAATCAGCAGTACCGTGAATACAACCTATAGCGAGCGGCAAAGAACGCGAAATTCTGAAAAGATCAGAATAGCGCGGTCACTGGCATGTCGTATACCGGACGAGGCTTCCCTTTTTATCAGTATTGGCACATCCACAGAGGCGGTAGCCCGGAGTTTGCTTGACCATAACCGCTTAAAAATTATCACCAATAATTTGCATGTTGCTTCTATTTTGGTGCAGCGTGATGACTATTCGGTGATTATGGCCGGTGGTGAAGTCAGAAACCGTGATGGAGGGATTATTGGTGAGGCAACCCGCGACTTTATTGATCAGTTTCGGGTGGATTATGCCATTATTGGTATCAGCGGTATTGACCTGGATGGTTCTTTGCTGGACTATGATTATCAAGAAGTGCGCGTTGCGCAAGCAATGATTGCCAATGCACGTCACCGCTTCTTAGCAGCGGATCATTCAAAGGTTGGGCGAAATGCGATGATTCGTCTGGGGCATGTGCAGGATATTGATGCTCTGTTTACTGATTCTCCCCCGCCTGATCCTCTACTGGCTGTTTTATCGGAATATCAGACAGAGCTTGTGGTGTGCTAGTGGTGCTAAGCCCTAATATCTATCCCTTTGAAAATGTGGTTTAATCCGCATCTCCAGTAAGACATAAGTAAATGGCAGGGATGCAGTTGAACCA
>NZ_JAVLSP010000004.1:0-88234 GCF_031528575.1 Candidatus Sororendozoicomonas aggregata | reverse complement strand
CCACCGCAGTAGGGCAGTCTATTCTCGGACAGCCTCCTAGGAGCCTGTCGGGCTTAACCCGGATATTTCATAAACATGCTCCTGGCCTTGCTTGCTCCTTGCGGCTCTAAGGGCAGTTTATGAAATATCCGGGTTAAGCTTTCGAGCATGAAATTCAGTAGAGCGAGTCAGATTTTCCGATGGATTTGTGCGAATAGTTGACCTATTTAAGCAAACTCATCGGAAAATATGGCCGCTCTTTCTGGATTTCAGGCCAAAATCGTCTTAAGTCCGACAGGCTCCTGGTAATGAATGACATTAAAACAGAATAACTATACTGACAGGAAGGACAAAACACCTGCAAGGAGCACCTGTTGACCAAGCCTGCCTGCCGACCTTTTCATAACATGCCGGATCTGCCTTCGATGATTGCCGCACTGGTGGAAGATAACCTTCTCACCTCGGCAGAGGGCAAGCGTACCCTCGGACTTCAGCAGAGTACAAAGCAACGTAAAATGCATGTGCTGGAGTATCTGGCTTCCCTGAAGCTCAGCAACCCTCAAGCCAGCGGAGGCTTACTCGATATTGACACCCTCTCACGCTGGCTGGCCGAACAGGCTTGCCAGCGTTATGCGACCATAGACCCTCTGACTATTGATGTGCAATCGGCTACCGCTGTTATGTCCCATGCCTATGCCCGGCGTCATAATATATTGGCTATTGCCGTGGAGGAAGATCACATTGTCATCGCTTCTGATCACCCCTGGAAGAGTGACTGGGAAGACAATCTGCGCCACATAACGCGAAAACCCATGCAAAGGGTCATGGTCAGCCCGGTGGCGTTACGCCGTTACACCGAAGAGCTATACAGCTTATCTGATTCTGTTAAAAGCGCCCTTGACCAGGACAATCAAAGTGCTGTTGCCAGCAACTTTGAACAGCTACTGGAGTTGGGCAATACATCATCCCCCGATGCTAACGATCAGCACATTGTCAACCTGGTAGACTGGTTGCTGCAATATGCCTTTGAGCAGCGGGCCAGTGATGTGCATATTGAACCACGTAGGGAACACTGCCATCTTCGCTTTCGTATTGATGGCCAACTGCACCTGATCTATAAAATGCCGGGGGCCGTCTCTGCTGCCATTGTCAGTCGGATAAAGATTCTGGGGCGAATGAACCTGGCAGAACGGCGCAAACCCCAGGATGGCCGACTGAAGACTCGCACACCCGATGGTAAAGAAACCGAGCTGCGTCTTTCCACGCTGCCCACTGCCTTTGGCGAAAAACTGGTGATGCGTATTTTCAACCCGGACGTGCTGGCGCAAACGCTGCCTGACCTTGGCTTTAGCGCCAGTACTGAACAACAATGGACCGCCATGGTGAGCCAGCCTTATGGTATGGTCATTGTTACCGGCCCTACAGGGTCGGGCAAAACGACCACGCTATACTCCACATTGAAGCTGTTGGCTACCCCACAAATCAATGTCTGCACCGTGGAAGACCCCATCGAAATGATAGTGCCGAGTCTGAATCAAACGCAGGTTCAACCCGGTTTAGAGCTGACCTTTGCCAACGGACTGCGTGCCCTGCTCCGCCAGGACCCGGATATCATCATGGTAGGTGAAATCAGAGATACCGAAACCGCTAACATGGCGATACAAGCGGCCTTGACCGGGCATCGGGTTATTTCAACCCTGCATACCCATGACGCACCTTCAGCCATTACCCGTTTACTGGAGCTGGGAGTGGCTCCTTATCTGATAAAAGCCTGTTTATCTGGCGTAATGGCCCAGCGCCTGATTCGAGCGCTTTGCCCGGCGTGTAAATGTGAGAAAGCGATAACGGCTGAGGAATGGTTCTCTGTTTTTCCCACGGATAATACACAACCGCCTGCTTCTATTTTTACTGCGACAGGATGCAAAAACTGCCGTGGTACTGGCTATCAGGGCCGCATCGGCCTCTTTGAAACTCTGTCGGTGACGTCTGATCTAAAAAAACTAATTCATGAAAACACTGATTCTCTTTATATCCACCAACAAGCCATTAAAGATGGCATGATTCCCTTACTAGCGACAGGGGCTCAGCAAGTTGCCGCTGGTATAACGACACTGGAAGAGGTACTGCGGGTTGTCGATTCCTTTCATTAACAGGAATATAACGGGAAAATTTTCCCGTTCCAGTCATGTCAGTGGTTAATTTTATTAGCAAAAGTATTATCGTCGTTTATTTTTACGGATAAAACTGTTTTCTACGCCAAATCAGTTAGCAGGAATCGCCCTGTACCCATGCTCTTTTTCCAGGAGCCTGTCGCACTTTCTCGCACTTTCTCGCACTTTTTCGCACTTTTTCGCACTTTCTGGATTTTAGGCTGAAATTGTCTTAAGTCCGACAGGCTCCTGGATAAAAACTTTTTTTTATTAAACTACTGTTGCACAATACCCAGGCTTGAAAACGGGTGTTGTTGAGGCATCCATGTTTCACTGCAAATAAAACCAAAATATACCACTGCTGTTCGGTTAATTTCTTCGCCATTTCTGTTAGCCATTACGGACCGCGCTCCTTGGCAAAATTTGCGTTCAGGGACACGAAACCAGCAAAGCCATGCATCAAAAGGGTTGAGGTCTGTCAACCGGACAGCGATAAAAAGATATAAAAATATGTCTGATAAAATCCTGAAAACAGCGTTATTTTCATGCCTGGTAGCACTATCTGGCTGCAGTGACAGCCCATATTCAGTACCCTGCACTGGATGACAGGAAGATAACCTCGTCCATTTCCGGGGAAGAGATGATTGTACCCGCAACACTGTCTCGGGAGATATTACACAACCTGTTGAGGGTAGAACTGAATTATCAGGGACTGATTATTACCGACGCGCTTTATAATATGAGTGGCATCGCCAACCATTTTGATATGACCGATGCGACGATAAAAACATTCCAGGCTGGCGCCGATATTGCCCTCATGCCGGTGTATGCACGCACGCCTGATGACGTTTCCAAAGTCTCCGACCTGATTGAAGGTGTTGTGTCTGCCGTTGAGTCAGGTGAGCTGTCCAAAGAGGCCCTTGATGCATCCGTTAAACGCATAGTGCTCAGCAAAATAAACCAGGGCATAGAGAATAACAACGGTGCTACCTCTTTGGCAGACATTCAAGAAAATGCCCGGAGCGTCATTGGTAATGCTGAGCATAAGTCCATTGAAAAACAGCTAACAGAGCAGTCCATTACCTTAATAAAAAATGACTATTTTTTACCGGCAACCACAGGGGATTTGGGCAAAATTCATATTCTGACGCCCTGGGGTGAACAGGGGAATGCCCTGGGGATGCGCTTTAAAGAGCTTGGTGTCCAGGATGTAACGAATGTTAAATTCAGTGCCACAGACTGGGAAACAGAGAAAGTCGCGATTGCAGAGGCTGATACGATTATTGTTGGCACCTTATCCACCGCGCCGAGTCCTGTTGAGGAAGGTATACCCACAACCTTCAGGGAAAAGCCTTTTTTACCCTACTATCAGCCACCATCTTGGCAGACAGGGACAGGGTCTTTAGTTTTTAACGTTGCTGAAGACAAAAAAAATACCCAGACCCCATTGAATTTATCCGGCATAACGGATGCGCAATTTGCTCGCTATGCCTTGGAAGAGGCTAAAGCGCTGGGCAAAAAAACCATTCTGATAAGTCTCAGGGCACCTTATGATGTCGTGCATTATGATGATGTCGCTGATGCCGTGCTGGCCTCCTACAGTTACTACGGGTACGACTATGGGTATTTACGTGGACCCTCCATGCCGACTGTTGTTGATACCATAATGGGCCTTATTAATCCACAGGGGAAATTGCCAGTAACCGTCAAAGAGCAACATGAGGATGGCTCTTTGGGCGAGGTTGCATACCCCCTGCACTTTGGTCTTTCTTATCCAGATTGACATCCTCCTGGCCCAAAGTGAGATGGGTCACTTCAATCCCCGCACAGCAGAGGCTATGGCAAAAAGGTTAAATCCACCTGTTTGAGCCTTTTCTGTCATTCCCGCGAAGGCAAAAACCCATTGCCAACCGTGGAGTCCCGACTTTGCGGGGATGACGAAAATTTACAACAAGCGGCCACCTCAGTGGCAACTTTTACCCCTCGCCATTGAAAAATTTCACGACTGAGTCAGTGAACTCATCCATTTTTTTTCTTTTGATTTCTTGATAGTTAATACTAAACAATGGGTAACCTAATATGCCTGTGATTATGTTCTTGGAGAACCGGTGTTTTGCTCGCTCATAAAGTGTTCCCTTATCATCCTCCAGGAAATGGGTTGGCCCATCAACTTCAATACACACCCCTTTTGGACAAGTTTCTGACTCTATGTAAATATCAACAGGTAACAGCATAATTGATTTTTCTAATGTAAAGGTTACACGTTCATCATTTATTTTTTCTTTAAGTTTTTCCAATACAGCATTTTGGGTGTCAGATATTGAACCTTCCTCATTTACCTGCTGCATTTCCTCTGACTCTGGCTTGAATCCCTTATAATAAATCCTCGCGAATTCAATTTGCCAGGGAGCTATTTTATAATTTTCTTGTTGTTCAAGATTATTAAGGCATTCAAATAAAGACGTAACTTTATCATCAACGTATATGCCACCGTATTTTTCCAGCATCGCAAATCTCAAAAGAGCAATACACCAACAAAACCACCCTTTAAAGTTGCCATTGGTTATTTCATGGTTAGTCATCATTGGGAAGGCAAGTTCGATACCTTCTTCAATACTTTCACTGGATGACAAACTCATACGACAAAGGCTTTTTAACAAAATCATCCCACAATAATCATCGCGATCACAGAATTCTTTATAAGCTTTTACCAACCTTACAATAAGCGCTTCAGATGGGTAACGCCGCCATTTGCTCAACCCATTGGCGACCATTGCCAGGTCATGTGCTACCCAGTCTGAAAGATCTTCTTTGGTCACCTGTTCAGCAATTTTTTTCAGGGCGCCCTGTACATTTCTATCACCATCTTTCTCCTTGCTCAACCCATTGGCCATCATTGCCAAGTCCCTTGCCGACCAGCCTGACAGGTTGGTTTTGACCAAGTAGCTGGCGATGTTTTTCATGGCGCTCTGTATCTCATTACCATTGGCCTTGCTCAACCCATTGACCATTATTATCAGGGATTTAGCCGTCCAGCCCGTGCCTGACAGATCAATGCTGGCGACCTGACGGGCGATTTTTTTCAGGGCGCCCCGCGCATCATCACCATCGGCCTTGCTCAATCCGTTGGCTAGAATTGACAGGAGTCGAGGTGTCCAGCCCCTGCCTAACAGATCAATGTTGGCTATCTGACGGGCGATTTTTTTCAGGGCGTCTTGCACATCATCACCAGTGACCTTGCTCAACCCATTGGCCATTAGCGCCAAGTCCTGGAGCTGCCACCTTGACAGACTCCTTTGAATCACCTGATGGGCGATGTTTTTCAAAGCTTGTGTCACTGGATGACCATCCGCCTTGCTCAAACCACTAGCCGTGATTGCCAAATACTTTACCAAACAAGCCGACAGCTCCCTTTTGACCACTTGATGGGCGATGTTTTTCAGGGCGTCCCGCACACCATAAATCTCCGCCTTGCTCAGCCCATGAGCCATCATTGCCAAGTCCTCTAGCTGCCAGCCTGACAGGTCCCTTTGGGTCACTTGATAAACGATGCTTTTCAGAACGCCCTGCCCTTCATCACCATCGACTTTGCTCAGCCCATTAGCCATCATTGTGAGTTGATTGACTGGCCAGTCTGAGAAATTGGTGGTGAGTACATGAGCTGCGATTTTTTTCAACGCTTGTCTCACTCGATGACCATCTGCCTTGCTCAACCCACTGGCCATCATTGCCAGGGGTTTTAATGACCAGCCCGATAAATTCCTTTTGGTCACATCACCGGCGAAGTTTTTCAGGGCCTCCTGAACATCGACACCTTCCGCCTTGCTCAAGCCATTGACTACCATTGCCAGCTCATGGACTGCCCAGCCTGACAGATCCCTTTTGGTCAGATCACTGGCGATGTTTGTCAGGGCCTCCTGAGCATGGATACCTTCCGCCTTGCTCAATCCATTAACTATCATTGCCACGATATGGGGTGTACAGTCTTTTCTTAACAAACCGGTTTTGACCACCTGGCAGGCAATGTAGTTCATAAGGGTCTGAACATCATCACCATCAGCCTTGCTCATCGCATTGGCTATCATTGCCCAGTCCTTTAACAGCATGCGTGACAGATCTGTTGTAACTAGCTTATGGGCGATTATCCTCAAAACGGGTTTAACCCATTGGCCATCGCCCTTGCTCAACCCATTGGCCATCACAGCCAAGTGCTTTATAGACCAGCGTGACAGATTGGTTTTGATCACCTCACTGGCAATGTGTTTCAGAGCGCTCTGTACATCGTCATTATCCGCCTTCTTGCTCAACCCATTGGCCACCATTGTCAAATGCTGAATCTGCCAGCCTGACAGATTCATTTCGATTACTTGACGGGCAATTTTTTTTTGGGCTTGTGTCACTCGCTGGCCATCGGCCTTGCTCAACCCATTGGCCATCATTGCCAGCTGATTTTCCTGCCAGCGTGACAGATTGATTTTGGCTACCTGCCCGGCGATGTTTTTCAGGGCGTCCTTTACATCACCACCGTCTGCCTTGCTTAACCCATTGGCCGCCATTGTTAGGTCTTTTGTCAGCCAGTCTGACAGGGAGATTTTAGCCACCTGATGAGCGATGTTTTTCAGGGCGTTCTGTACATCACGGCCCTCCGCCTTGCTCAACCCGTTGGCCACCATTGCCAAGTCCTGCGCCAGCCAGTTTGACAGATCCCTTTCGACCACCTGACGGGCGATGTTTTTCAGGGCCTTCTGTGTATCATCATTCTCCACCTTGCTTAATCCATTGACCACCATGGCTAAATGCTTCGCTGTCCAGTACCTGAGTGGCAGATTGGTGTTGGCCACTTGACGGGCTAACTTTTTCAGGGCGTCCTTGACATCATTACAACTGCGCGCCTTGCTCAAGGCATTAATCACCATGGCCAGGTACTTCACTATCCAATCACTGTTTGACAGATCGGTTTTGATCACCTCACGGGCAATCACCTGGAGAGCACGGTGGTCATCGGATAATCCATTTGAGGTCAAAGCCAACGCCATAGCTGAATGAAAATCATGACAATGGGGGTCATGACGTTTAATGGCCTCAATTATATTTTTTGCCGCGCCACGTCCTCTTCCCTTCTTGAAATTGTTTATTTTCAATGCATTTTTATCGTTTAACACAAAACACTCTTTCTTTGCTCTTTTCTCCATGAAATCCGGTGATTGAGCAGACCATTGATCAGCCCTGCGCTTATAACCACGCACTTTTTTTTCTAAGCTTTGAGGTACATTGCTATATTTTTCGCGAGAAACAGCACTTTCTTTTTCAGGAACAGCTTCGCAAACAGTACAAACAAAAATTAACAATACTAATAGTGCTGGCAATTTATATAAGAACACCCACGAATAGTAAACCTCACAAAACGTAGATATCCTCACCTCCTTAATTTTGGACAACTGTTTTTTATTCAATTCCCATCAATACTACGCAATGACGACCTGTGGACCAGCCAGTGGACGCTCTGTCAAAAGCTGGCATTCACAGTGCCGCCTGTCCTGGAACATCAATTCAATGAGATTGACGTGTACCATCTCCGTTCATCCTGAGCGGAGTCGAAGGGTGTTTGGCGCACGATCTGTCATAGGCCGGAGTTTACGCCCTTCGACAGGCTCCCAGGGCACCTTTGAGCGCAGTAATGAACAGTGTAGTCCCTTTAAAAACATTCGCTTCAGAAGTCAGTGCCATTTGTGCAACACCCGCGTTAAAAACTGAACGACCATTGGATGGAACCCGCAAAGGGACTACCAGGCAGTGAATAAAAATAGTTTGCCGCTCTGAACCAGGAGGCTTTTTCGCACTCATTCTTTGCGCTCATTCAGGTCACTCCACGGTAACTTTTACCCCTCACCGTTGATAAATTCCGCGATGGAATCAGTGAGCTTATCCATCATTTCTTTTCTATAGATTTCCTGATAGTTAATACTAAACAGTGGGTAACCTAATATTCCCATGATTACATTCCTGGAGAATCGATGTTTTACTCGTTCATATAATCTTCCCCTGTCATCCTCAAGGAAATGGCTTGGCCCATCAACTTCAATACACACCCCTTTTGAACAGGTTTTAGATTTTATATAAATATCAACAGGAAATAGCATAATTGATTTTTCCGATGTAATTGTTGCGCGTTCATTATTTATTTTTTCTTTGAGTTTATTTAATACAACCTTTTGCGTCTCAGACATCACACCCACCTTCCCTGACTGCTCCATTTCCTCTGACCCTGGCTTGAGCCCTTCATAAGAAATCCTGGCAAATTCAATTTGCCAGGAAGCTATTTTATAATCTTCCTGTTGTTCAAGATTATTAAGACATTCAAATAAAGATGTAACTTTATCATCAATGTATTTGCTACCGTATTTTTCCAGCACCGCAAATCTCAAAAGAGCAATACACCAACAAAACCACCCTTTATACCTGCCATGGGTTAATTCATGGTTAGTCATCATTGAAAAGGCAAGATCAATGCCTGCTTCAATACTTTCATGGGATAACAAACTCATACGACAAAGGCTTTTTAATAAAAGCAGCCCATAACTATCATCACGATCGCAGTATTCTTTATAAGCTTTTACTAACCTGACAATCAGCGCTTCAGATGCGTAACTCCGCCATTTGCTCAACCCATTGGCCATTATTGCCAAGTCCTGCCCCGACCAGCCTGACAGATCCATTTTAGTCACCTGGCCGGCGATGTTTTTCAGGGCGTCTTGTACATCGCCACCCTCCGCCTTGCTCATGCCATTGACCACCATAAACAAATCCTTAACCGACCAGCCTGACAGATCCATTCTGGCGACCTGGCTGGCAATGTTTTTCAGGGCGTTCTGCGCATCGTCACCCTCCACCTTGCTCAACCCATGGGCCACCATTGCCAGGGGTTGAGCTATCCAGTCCATGACTGACAGGTCAAGACTGGCCACCTGACCGGCGATTTTTCCCAGAGCTTTTCGCGCATCATCACCTTCTACCTTACTCAACCCATTGGTCACAATTGCCAGGTGCTTCACCGACCAGTCTGACACCCCCCTTTTTAGCACCAGACGGGCAATGTTTTTGAGGGCGTCTCGCATCTGCTCACCCTCCGCCTTGTTCAACAAATTGGTTATAATTGCCAAGTTCTTTTCTGACCAGTCTGACAGATCGGTGCCAGTCACCTGAGCTGCGATGTTTTTCAGGGCGTTTTGTATACCGTCACCCTCCACCTTGCTCAACGAATTGGTCATAATTGTCAAGTCCTTTTCTGACCAGTCTGACAGATCGGTGCCGGTCACCTGACGGGCGATTTTTTTCAGGGCGTCCTGCGCATCATCACCATTGGCCTTGCTCAACTCATAGGCCATCGTTGTGAGGTTATTTGCTGACCAGTCTGAGAGACGGGTTTTGAGCACCCGATCAGTGATTATTTTCACGGCTTGTGTCACTTGATGGCCTTCTGCCTTGTTCAACCCACTGACCATCATGACCAAGTGCTTTACCAGACAGTCTGACACGCCCCTTTTGACCACCTGATCAGCGATTTTTCTCAGTACGTATTGAGCATCATCACAATCCACATGGTTTAACCCATTGGCCAGTATTGCCAAGTCATGGGTTGGGTAACCTGACAGATCCCTTTTAGTCAAATGACTGATAATTTTTTTCAGGACCTCCTTAACATGATCACCCTCCACCTTGCTCAACGCGTTGACCAACATTGTCAAGTTCCGCGTTGAACAGTCCCTTGTTGACAGATCCTTTTTGACCACCACAGTGGCGATGTTTATCAGGGTTTTCTGTACCTCCTCACCATCCGCCTTGCACACCGCGCCGGCTATCAATGCCAAGTCCATTATCAGCGAATGTGACAGATCAGTTTTGGCTAGCTGACGGGCGATTTCCCGCAAAGCTCGTATCACCCATTGATCATCCACCTTGGTAAGCGCATTGGCCACCATTGCCGTGTGCTTTACTGACCAACATAATAGATCGGTTTTGATCACCTGACAGGCAATATATTTCAGGGCGTCCTGAACATGATCAGCATTCACCTTGCTAAAGGCATTGGCCACCATTGCCAAATGCTGTCCCAGCCAGCCTGACAGATCCCTTTTGACCACTTGAAGGGCGATGTTCTTCAGGGCTTGTGTCACGCATTGGCTATCCACCTTGCTCAACGCATTGGCCATCATTGCCAATTGACTCTCTGCCCATCGTGACAAATTCATTTTAGCCACCTGATTGGCGATGTTTTTCAGGGCGTCCAGGACATCACCACCCTCTGCCTTACTCAACCCATTGGCCACCATTGCCAGATCCCGCACCAGCCAGCCTGACAGATCCCTTTCAGCCACTTGAAAAGCGATGTTCTTCAGGGCGCTCTGGACATCATCACCATTGGCCTTGCTCAATCCATTGGCCACCATTGCCAGATCCTGCACCAGCCAGCCTGACAGATTCCTTTCAGCCACTTGACGGGCGATTTTTTTCAGGGCGTTCTGTACATCATCACCATTGGCCTTGCTCAACCCATTGGCCGCCATTGCCAAGTACATCGCTACCCAGTTCTCAGGTGACAGATCGATTTTGATCACCTGACGGGCAATCACGCTGAGAACACTTTTTTCCTTGGGTAACCCATTTGAGATCAGAGCCAGAGCCATAGCTGAATGGAAATATTGACAATGGGCGTCATGATTTTTAATAGCTTCAATTATATCATTTACTACTCTGCCACCGCCTTTTCCATTCTTGGCCCTGTTTATTCTAAATCCATGATCATTGCTTAACACATCACATTCTTGATTTACTGTAACATTCAGTGAGTGAGCAGACAGCGCCCCACCCGCGCACGTATTAACAAGCGGTTGTTTTTTTGTTTCCCAAGATGCGTGACTTTTTTCTTTTTTGGGCGCACCTTCGCAAACAGCGCAAAAAAAAGTTAACAATAATAACAGTACTGGCAATTTACATAAGAGCAACTACGAACAGTGAACCTCAGAAAACGTAGATGCCCTTACCTCCTTGCTACGGTCGTTTTTTATTCGATGCTCATCAACACCACACGATGACTAAAAACAGAGCAGTCATAGTGGATGTTCTGTTAAATTCAGGCATCCACATTACGCGACCCGTGATGATAAACAGCATTAACACATTCCTCACCCAGGGTCAGATTACAGCACCTTAGAGTACAGTAATGAACAGTGTAGTCACTTTAAAAACATTTGCCTCAGCCTGAATTCAATACTTGAATACCGTTTTCCCCACAAGGAATAAGGCTCCGGGCAAGTTAAAAACGGTCAACTGCTGAATGTAGATTCAGTGGTCAGTGCGGTTTATACAATACCTGCGGTAAAAGACTGACTAACCAGTGGATCGCAACCCGCAAAGGGACGACCAGGCAGTGAATAAAAATAATTCGCTGTTCTGAACCAGGATGATTTTTTGCGCTCATTCTTTGCGCGCATTCAGGTCAATCCACGGCAACGTTTACCTCTCACCACTGATAAATCGCGCAATCTCATCAGTGAACTCATCCATTTTTTTTCTATCGATGTCCAGATAGTTGATACTAAACAATGCATAACCTAATAGTTCCCTGATTATGTATTTTGAGAATCGATGTTTTGCTAACTCGTAAATGTTTTTCTCATCATCCATCAAGAAGTGGCTTGGCCCATCAACTTCAATACATACCCCTTTTGAAGTGGGTTCTGACTCTATGTAAATATCAACAGGAAATAGCATAATGGGCTGTTCTGATCTGACGATTATATGATTATCCTTTAGTTTTTCTCTGATTTCTTTCAACACATTTTTCTGGTCGTCAGAAATTATATCTATCTCCTCTATACTCTTCATTTCCTTTGTGCTTTTTAACGCCTTTATCTCCCTTATTTCCTTTTTACTCAGCTTCACCCTTTTATAGAACATCTTAGTGAACGCAATTTGCCAGCAAGCTATTTGATAATCTTCTTTTTTATCAAGATGATCAATATTATTAAGGCACTCAAATAAAGATATAACGTTATCATTAACGTATTTGACACCGTACTTCTCCATCGTAGCGAATTTCAAAAGGGCAACACACCAGCAAAACCAGCCTTTACAGCTTCCGTTGATAAGGTCATGATTATCCATCATTGAGGCAGCGAGTTCGATACCTTCTTCAATACTTTCATCGGATGACAACGTCAGCTGACAAAGAACTTTCAATAAAAACAGCCCACAATCATCATCACGTTCATTGCATTGTTTATAAGCTTTTATTAACTTTACAACAAGCGCTTCAGATTCATAACCGCGCCATTTGCTCAATCCATTCGCTGCCATTTCCAATCGCGTTACCGGCCAGCTTGACAGATCGGCTTTAGCTATCTGACCGGCGATGTTTTTCAGGGCACCCTGTACATCAACACTGTCTGCTTTGCTCAACCCATTGGCCATCATTGCCAAATGCTGCGCTGTCCACTCCATGACTGACAGATCAGCTGTCGCTAGTTGACAGGCCACTTTTCCTAGGGCGGCCTGGACTGTAGGGCCATCCGCCTTGATAAAACCATGGGTGATCATTGCCAGGTGCTTTACTGACCAGTCTGACAGATTTCTTTTAATCACCTGAGCCGCGATTTTTTTCAGGGCACCTGCCACTCGCTGTCCACCTGCCTTGCCCAACGCATTGGCTATCATAGCCAACTGCCCAACCAGCCAGCCTGACAGATCGGTGCTGCCCACCTGAGCGGCGATGTATTTCAGGGCGTCCTGTACATCATGGTCACTATTTGCCTTGCTCAACCCATTGGCGAGCATTGTCAAGTGCCGCACTGCCCGGTTTGACAGATCACTTTGGAGTACCTGGCAGGCAATGTTTTTCAGGGCACCCTTTACAACTCCCTTTACAACGACAACATTACCCTCCGCCTTGCTCAACCCATTAGCCATAATTGCCAAATCTGAGATTGACCACCGTGACAGACTGATTTTGCCTACCTGAGCGGCGATGTATTTCAGGGCTTCCTGTGCCTCACCGCTGTTGTCTTTGCTCAACGCATTGGCCAATGTTACCAAGAACTGCACTGAACAACTCCTGTCTGACAGATTGGTGTTAAGCACCTGAGCCGCGACTTTTTTCATAGCGTGTGTCACTCGCTGGCCATTCGCCTTGCTCAATCCATTGGCTATCATTGCCAAATGCTTTAGCTGCCAGCCTGACAGATCGGTGTTAAGCACCTGGCCGGCGATTTTTTTCAGGGCGTCCAGCGCGCCATCACCCTTCACCTTGCCCAAACCATTGGCCATAACTGCCAGGCACGACCCTTGCCAGCCTGACAGATTGGTTTTAAACACCTGCGCCGCGATTTTTCTCAGGGCGTTCTGTACATCATCACCTTCCGCCTTGCTCAGCCCATTGACCGTCATGGTCAAATACCGCTCTGTCCAGTCCCTGCCCGACAGGTTGGTGTTGGCCACCTGAGCCGCGATTTTTCTCAGGGCGTTCTGTGCGTCATCACCATCAGCCTTGCTCAATCCACTGGCCATCATTGCCAAATGATTTATCTGCCAGTTTGACAGATACCTTTTGCCCACCTGGCGGGCAATTTTTTTCAAGGCTTGCCTCACTCGTTCGCCATCCGCCTTGCTCAGCGCAATGGCCATCATTGCCAGGGACTGCTCTGTCCACTCCCAGCCTGACAAATCGATTTTGGCCACATGACCGGCGATTTTTTTCAAGGCGTCCTGTATAGCATCACCATCGGCCTTGCTCAAACCGTTGGCCACCATTGCCAAATACCGGGCTGGCCAGTTCCTGCTTGACAGGTCGGTTTTGATCAAATGACTGGCGATTTTTTTCAGGGCACCGTGTACATCATCACTATCGACCTTACTTAACCCATTGGTCACCATTGCCAAATCTATTACCAGCCACCCTGACAAGTCCCTTTTGAGCACTTCACCGGCTATTTTTTTCAGGGCGTTCTGTACATCATCACCCTCCGCCTTGCTCAACGCATTGGCCAGAATTGCCAAAGACTGCGCTGCCCATTCACTGGTTGACAGATCGATTTTAATCACCTGGGCGGCGATCATTCGAAGAGCGGTTTGGTCATGGGACAACCTGTTTGAGATCAAAGAAAGCGCTTTAGCTGAATGAAAATCTTGACAATTGGGGTCATGTTTTTTGATAGCGTCAATGGTATCTTCTACCACATTATTTCTTTTACTTGCCTTAGCCCTTTTAGATTCTTTTATTATTTCCGCATTTTCTATGCTAAAAACAAAACATTCTTTCCTGCTTTTTTTGCTCATGAAATGCCCTGACCCAGCAGACCATGCCCCGGCCCCGCGCTTCTTACCAGGCACCTCTTCTGATCTTATGAATACAGCGCTTTTTTCTTTTTCGGGAACAGCTTGGCAAACAGCGCAAAAAAAAATTAACAATAATGTGAGTGCTGGCAATTTACATCAGAATACCTACGGATAGTGAACAACAGAAAACGCGGATATTCTTGCCTCCTTAATCTTGCAAGGTTGTAGGGTCGTTTTTTTCGATACCCATCAATACCACGCTATGACAAAAACCAGGCAGCCAGGTGGGGGGGGGCTATGAAAAGCAGCCCCACACTTGCCACCAGTCAGATAAATAGCCTCAACAGAGCACTCGCCTGTGGTCAGACTGCGGCACCTTTAAGGACAGTAATGAACAGTGTAGTCACTTTAAAAAAATTTACCTCACCCCTAATTCAGGCTCCTGGTTGCCAGTGTCGTTTAGGCAATACCTGCAAAAAGAACTGAATAGGCCCACCCACGCATTTGATTCGCTATCCATTCACTGTTGCCTGAGGGTGAGAAGCCAATCTATTTTGGCTGCAGTACTCTTTTGATGGGTTGAAAAACGTTCATCAGGGCGCCATAAAAATTCAGCATTTTCATTTTTACTGATCAAAAGAATGAAGGGTGTTTAAAAAAATCATTCGCGCCGCATTATTGTCATCTATAATTGGCAGTTTGTTAGGAATAGGTAGCGTTTATTAAGAATAATTACACATTTTCTGGAGTCTATGGAATATAAAGGTATTTTGATCAGTGGATAAAAATAACTTCAACATAATGGACTTTTGAAATGGAGGTATGTCGTGAAAAATCAATTAATTACCTTGTTAAACAAACAAGGCGGGCGGTACTTTTTTGCCGTGGTGACAGTTATTTTTTGTGGCTTGTCAGTGATGTTGCTTGCTTCACCTACTGAGGATGGGGATAGCAAGCGTCAAGAAAATGCTGATGACAATACGCCTACCGTCTATTTGAGTAAATCGCCAGAGTCGGCACCCCACTCTTTAGTTTTGCCCCCCGATTTAGTTTTGCCCCCCGATTCATGCCCAAGTTCATATGACGAACAAAGTCGGTATGTGTACCGAAGCTATGATTCAAAATTTCCAAGCTTGGTTAACTTTTTGCGGAAAGTTACGGCCTCAACTCGTGGAGATAATCCTGAAACGGATAAATTAGTTGACGCGCTTGCTGAACGACTTAAACAACGTGAGTCGAAAGCCACTCGTCAACAGGCAAATCAGCCTGATGATAGCCACGATAGTGTTTCATGTGACGAATCAGGCGCTGAAACCTCTTCTTTTGTTGGACATGAAGATTATAACAGCCGACCCACATCACTTCATAATCAGCCATTGAGTACATCATTGCCTGAGCTGTTTGATGAGCAAGGGAGCTCAGTTTCTACTGTAGGGAGTGAAGACCTGGAATTTATGCGCGATGCCCACAAGGACGTTGCCAACAGGCTTGCGCCCAAAATTCAAGAGCTGGAAGAGGATCGGGCGGTTATAGAAGAACAGCTGGAGGCGATGAGGTCAGAATTAGCGAAATCACAAAAAGAACTTAATCGCTATGTGCAAAAGCACGAGGGCAAAAAACAGGCCACAGCCGCACAGGATAAAGCCCTTGCCCCCGAACAAAGCAATCAAGCCCCAACAAATGGTGCTGAACACAGCGCTGTAACTGATTCCGCAACCCGCTCTGAAACGGGTTCTGCAACCAGCTCTGTGGATCATAAAGCGTTGACAGCCTTCACTGACTCCAGCACTGATGAAATGCCCCCGATCTCTCCACGCTTCAGGGGAAAATGCATTGAAGATTTGCGAGATGAGCGGGTTGCGCAAGTGGCCGAAAGAGACCAACGATTGTTAGGAATAAACAGGGCGCATGAAGACCATAACCAGCACTCGGACGCACATTCTGATACCACAAGCACCGTATCAATAAACTCTGGCGCCTCCCATGGGCAACATGCCATTGAAAACCACAATGATAACGAGCAATCCCCCTCGGACGGTAGTATGTCCGCCGCTGGTAGTGCCAGCTCCAGTGCAGTAAACGCGTTTGTTGAACAGACTATTGAAGCGGCCAAACGTCAATTACTCAACGAGAAGCAAGAAGATAAGGCGCAACGTTTAGTTGATGGGTCAGATACCCGCCAGGAGACACAGGCTGCTCCCTATGGCGCGGAATCAAAAGACTACATTGACATTTTCCTGGAAGAGGCGACTCAACTCAGCTTTTCATCGTTTGCAAGCGGTGCCTCTGTTCCGCGGGTGGCGTCAAATCCGGCTCAAAGGTCGAAATCTGATAGTGGTCCAGTCCAAATAGCATTTAGCGAAACTTCTGGTATCACATTGTCGAGAGTAAGTGGGAGTAGTATAAACCCTCAAAGCCTTCCAGAGTCTTCTGATGATGGTTCAACAGAAGAGACAGAACTATCGAGCCAGCTAACGTCCGACGACGATATTTTTCCAGATGACAGTGTGTCTAATAGTGGATTGTCCCGAGATAATCAGGCTGAAAATGGACAACACCCTGATAAGGGCAGCGGCAGCCTATCAGACTTTCTGGCCTCTTTGCCTTCAAAAGACAAAGTGTTAGCGTGGTTTAGCAGATCATCAGACAAACCAGAAATACCAGGCGATAATACCGGCGACGATACGGATGATGATACGGAGCAAAAAGACCACTCGGTCCACTCGGTCCACTCGGATCACGGAGATCACGGAGATCACGGAGATCACGGAGATATTAGTACTCAAAAGTCAGGCTCTGAGGATGAAACGGATGCTGACAGTCAAACATCCTATGCCAGCACAAAAACTGACACCACGGCATCGGATATCAGCACAGCCGTTGACGACAAAATGGCTCAATCAGACACTGTACCAGAGCCACCGGCCAATAGTGTATCAACCCATTTGCTGCAAAATGGCGCGATCATTCGCCAAAGTGCGGATGTGCTCAAAGAAAGCCAGAGAGGCATTGATAACCACTCGAGCAAAAAAACACGTGGGGTCAATGCAGGAGATGAGATGGAAACAGATGGCTTCTGGATGCGTTACATCCGCAGCAACAGCCATCAGGCTACCCGGGGAGATTTCAACGGGTTTAATGGCCGCATCGAGGGTATGACCTTTGGCGTTGATTCGACGACTGACGAGCAGTGGGGCATGGGTGTAGCGTTTACTGCGGCGAAAACGACCCTGAGCGCAAAAGGGGCTGCTGAGTCCAGCAAGGGAGAGCACTGTGTCATATCGTTATATACGCGTTGGCTTGTTGATAGCTGGTTTGCCAATGGCGTACTGAGTTATGCCCATGGCAAGCATGACTACAAGCCACGGGTGGATGGTATTAACCGTCAATCATCTGCCAACAGTAATACCCTGGGACTAACGCTGAGCAGCGGTTGCAACCTGCCTCTTAACCAACAATGGACGCTGCAGCCAAAAGCGGTATTCAGTCTGATCAAAGCGGACCTGACTGATAGTAAAGTGGACAGCATCAATACCCACCTCAAGGCAAAGGATACCACCTTTGCTGAATTTGGCCTCGGTGCCAGTGTGATGGGCGAAATGCCATTTCGTACAGGCATACTCATGCCCAATGCCTGGTTGATGGGGTATTATGACGGCAATGGCCGTGCTTATGAGGGTACGGTTGTGAGCACCACATACTCTGAGCGACGTAAAGGCATGAAACCCCAAAAGACACGTCTGTCGGCAGGAATGGGGGCCAGGTATGCCGTCGATAATAACCTGACACTTGGTTTTGAATACGGTGGCGACTTTAAGCCGGGGTATAAGGCCGACGCATTGCGCTTGAAGTTCAACTATATGTTTTAGTGAAGTGGTCTAATGACTTAGGACACCTCGTTAAGCACAATAGTGCTACCAGTGACGAGGTAACGAATGGCAAAGCGGAATATCTCCGTCATCCTGTACAGGGAATGTACAGGAACCATGCGCCAGGGACAGGGCAATCTATCAAGATATTTAGCACCCAACCATTCACCTCCCTGTGACATAGATCCCGTACACTCCCTGTACGGGATGACGGCGAAGAAAATCGCCCAGCAGGCACTGCTATAATGCCACAATTTACACTACTATCCGCCTATGCCAAAACAGTTTGCCGTCTACATCCTTGCCAGCCAGCCGAGAGGGACTCTTTACATTGGTGTCACCAGTAACCTGGTGCAACGGATGTGGCAGCACCGGAATAAAAGCACTCCTGGCTTTACCGAACGGTATGCTGTAGAAAAGCTGGTATGGTATGAAATGCAACCGGATAGTCAACAAGCCATTAAGCGTGAAAAGCAGCTTAAACAATGGAAACGAGACTGGAAAATCCGGCTGATTGAACAGAGTAATTGTTGCTGGGATGATTTATGGAAGACGCTGCTTTAAATGAAACACTCAATACTCGATAATGCCTTACAGACAATGCTCCACGCAGAAAGAAAATTGACCTTGAAAGCCGGGGAACCATACGTGACCGCATTAACCGTGCAGAAAAAAAAGGCCTTATTTTACCATTCCAAAAGTCTCAAACCAGGTTTCCGGCTACATCCGAACCCAGTCCGAACCGGTAGCTTTACCACCAAGGGTTTATTTCCTGAAACCCTTGATTTTAGTGGTCGGTGTGGGAGGATTTGAACCTCCGACCCCTGCCTCCCGAAGGCAGCGCACTACCAGGCTGTGCTACACACCGTAATTTTCACTACCCATTCATCATCGGGCCGAACGTAAGTATCGTATGCATTTGACATTTATTGTCAACAGCTTATGGCCGGGTTAAAACCCTGTGGCGACAGAGACCGCTCACCCCGACAAATATGTTCTAAAAAATAATCAATTGTTCGATCAACTCTTGACTACACTGTTCACCACTTCAGAAAAAAAATGATAGACGGATTACGAAATGGGCAGATTTTATAAAGCCTCCTGGCTATGGCACGTATTAATTTTTGCTTTATTAATAGGTGTATCAATCTGCCAGGGGCGTGTGCTTATTCAGTACAGTAACCCACCGAATGAGCTTTCGTTTGGCACTTGCTTCTACCTTGACAGTTCACAATCAGCAGAAAAAAAGCATACCGTTGATTTGCTCATTGAACCTGATAAACCAACCTCCGGTGATGATGATTATGTCATCTGTTCTACCAGAGCGCTTGAGGGCAAGGGTGACTTGTTTCCTAATGATGTTGTTATTGATGAGCGTACTAAGCAATGCATCTATTACTATACAGGGCAATCATTAGAAAAAGGATCAAAGGAATTTAAAAAAGAAAAGGGATCAACGCGCGTAATGATGCGTTTTTCCACGGCGGACGCAATGTTTGAGCTTGACATTCCTACTACGAAAGCAATGAGTTCAGGGGGTTATAAAACATTAACATGCCTGGTTCGGCCTTCAGCAGACCCTGACAACCCTAACGATAACAGTGACTGCGCTGGGCTTGGCGTTACCGCTTTAGCGCCCTTGCCAGAGGTGACCTTACCTGATGATGAACCCGCAAAAGAAGTGGAGTATCTCCAGTTATTTCAGGATATGTTTTGCCCCCAGCCTCGCCCGTCTTCCGTTAACCCGGGGCAATTATCCCTCGCTGGTAACGCCGGTAGTCACGGCCATGATGGTCAGCTACCTAAAGAACTTATTATTCTGAAAACCGAAAATGACGAGGATTCGCCCTTGCCGACCATTCCCACCAGTCTGCTTTCCTCGACGACTCCCGGCGCGTTGATCAGTGTTGAACGGTGGCATCATTTTTTTAAAGCGACCCATCGCCATAAAGACCAGCAGGGCAGTGGGGCTTCTGGTTATTCCGGCGCCAGTAGCGGTTCGTTTCACACCTATAGTTTAAAAGAAGAAGCCAGTACCGAGTACTTTGAGCAGGCATCCGCAGGCGTATTTCGTCAGAAAACGGTTACTACCAAAGAAACAATAACCAGCTGGAGCGACCAGGGTGCCTGTTTTACCGCCAACCCTGAAGCGTTCTCTCAGGATGATTCGCTTCGGACAAGCATGAGAGAATGGGTGAATTGGTTTTCACGTAAAATAATAAACGTCGAGTCAGTGAGTGATCATGAGCGAGCCTGTTTTAAACAAGCTCTGGATTATTTTGGGCAAGCGCTGCTATTAACTTACGGCATCGTCTACGGAAAGAGAATCGTTGATTTTATCGATCAATACCACTATGGGCACCTTCCAGAAAATGCGCTCATCAGACTTGCGGTCAACTATTACACGCTAACGACGAGTTCCTTTCCCCACAGCCCTGCCAACCCACCTTTTGATCAATGGCAACAGACCTCTTACCGTGATCAGCACAGCTCTGTTCCGCTTTCCCAGCGGTCAGTACCCTATGGAACCCATGCGGCTGACTCGCAACAGAGCGACATTCACGGAGGCGCGAGACCAAAAACCAGGCGCCCGGCAGCGCCTGAGAATAACGGCACGCCTACCCACTTAAGCGGTAACGTCTATACCACCCTCGGCTCTGATTGTGCCACTGGCATTGACCCAAAGTTTTTGTCCCTGCATTCGCAGGATGACTATTACAAGGACGTTGATAAAGTGAAAGCCGATTTAAAAAACAGAGCCGTGGATAGGAGCGGTTTTACGAAAGAACGATACGATGCTGGTTCGTTGCTGCCCTCTGACTACCAAAATGCGGGCAACAGTGGGCTGTATGCATATAACACGGCTGATCTACCCCCGTGTCCTACCGTCGCGGCCGCTGCCTACCAATCGCCGCCCCCTGACCAAAGTTGGGGTGACGGGTGTCTGTCTGCATCTGCATATAACAGTATTGATCTACCGCTACCGCCGTTTCCTGCCGTCGCGGCCACTGCCCACCAATCGCTGCCCCCTGACCAAAGTTATAATAGTGTTGACCTACCGTCACCGCCGTTTTCCATCGTCACAGCCGATCCCGGTTATCATGGGCGGCCCCGGGCTTCTGTCGGCTCACGGGTACAGCAATCAGGCAACCCGGCAGCCGCTGCCAGAGCCCATCAACAGCCGTTTATGTCAATGCCATATCGTTCAACAGGCGTTGCTGAAGGTTTTCCGGCTGCGCCCTCTGGTACTGGCTACGCCTCTTATTCCCAGCATCCAAAAAAATCACCGGAGGCTACAAAGGCAACCGGCACCGGTGCACATCGGAGAGATGTTGAAATACCCGGTCGTGCCGAGGCAGCATCCCATGTCAAAAACCCGAAAAGACGCCAACCCGATGCGCCTGTCCCTGCTTCTGATAATGCTGCTAGTGGCAGCGATTCATGGGCCGCAGAACTGATCCAGATAATTAATGCAGCGTCTGACAAGGCAGAACGCAGGCTAAAGAGAGACCCTGTAAGTGAGGGACAACTGAGTCAAAGTCAGCGAGAACAGTATCGGAGAGCTGACCAAGCCTTCTCCGTGTATCAAACACCGGAAAGTCCTGAGACTCGCGCAGCAAGGGAGGAAGAGGAAGAGAGAAAGGAATTTGACAGAGAAATGGCACGGAAAGAACGGGAAATAAGAGCAGAACGGGCAAGAAAGAAAAGAGAGGCGGAAGCGAGAGAGTTGGATCATGCTGAATCATGGCCAGAAAAGCAAGAAGCCATTACCGGCAAGAGTATCTGGCTTTGCGAGCACTACCAGCGACACTGCCGGGTAAAATTTCCCTGTTGCAACGATTTTTATTCTTGCCATCGCTGTCACAATAACAGTAAGAACTGTGACAACGAAGAGGCCAAGGCATCCCATGCGACCCACTACAAATGCAATTATTGTCATAACGAGGCGGAAATTGGAGAAGGCTCCCAAAAATGTAAGCGCTGTACAGCTACAATGTCGGCCTACTTTTGTCCAACTTGCAAGCATTTCACCAGCATTGATAAAAACCCTTACCACTGTGAAAAATGCGGGATTTGCCGAATTCACAAAGATAAGTCTTTCCACTGTGATGTATGCAATGTTTGCCTGGATAAGAGACTTGAAGGAAAACATAAATGCCGACCCGACTCAGGGCACGATGAGTGCTGCATTTGTCTTGAGGATGCTTTTTCGGGCTGCCAGATCTTACCTTGCTCCCATAAAGTACACCGGGAATGCGCGATAGCCATGATTCAAAATGGCATTAGAACCTGTCCGGTTTGTCGTCACCCCCTCTACTCGCCTGCTCCAGACTAAAAATGAAACGCTTGGCTTAACACAGCTTGGAGATATGCACAGGGATAGTGCAAAAAACACGTAAAGATCATGTTGTGTTTGATAATGACGCAAGACGTTAAATGACATTCAAATGCAGCGTTGATTAATCAAGCATAATAGCGTTTGGCATATTTTTTGCTCCTCTCTTGATAGCATCATTTATAGGGATATTGGCTAGGAGCCTGTTGGATCTATGCTTTCGAGCATAAAATTCAGTAGGGCGAGTCAGAATTTTCGATCAATTTGTGCGAATAGTTGACCTATTTAAGCAAATTGATCGGAAATTCTGGCCGCACTTTCTCACGCTTTCTGAATTTTAGGCCGAAATTGTCTTAAGTCCGACAGGCTCCTGGCTTAACCGCTAAGCGCAGGCTGGCTTGTGCTTTATCCTTTGGCTGAGGGAAGCCGCAATCACTGACTATCACTTTCAGGAGACAAAACCTATGAAGTTGGTTTCTGCCATTATCAAACCGTTTAAACTCGATGATGTGCGCGAGTCCTTGTCGGATATTGGTGTTCAGGGCATTACTGTCACTGAGGTAAAAGGGTTTGGTCGGCAAAAGGGCCATACTGAGCTTTATCGGGGTGCAGAGTATGTGGTTGATTTTTTGCCGAAGGTCAAAATTGAAGTCGCTATCTCTGAACAATTACTGGACCAGGTGATAGAAGCCATTGCCAAAGCAGCCAATACCGGCAAAATTGGTGACGGTAAGATTTTCGTGACAGCGTTGGAACAGGCCATTCGCATCCGCACCGGTGAGACCGGGGTTGACGCCATTTAACAGGGTCAGTGATTGCCTTGAATACCCATTAGCGAACATAACATTTTCGCTGGCTGATCCACCCACGTATTGAGGCAAATTGAGGCAAAGTGTTTTTCTCAACAAACACTGAACAATTCAAATAAAAGGTCACTTTCATTGCTGGTAGGGGTTCATGAATAATTTAGTACAGTTGTCGTATGCGCTTGATACATTCTATTTTTTGATGTGTGGTGCCCTGGTCATGTGGATGGCAGCAGGTTTTGCCATGCTTGAAGCCGGATTGGTAAGATCGAAAAACACGGTGGAAATACTCACCAAAAACGTGGTGCTGTTTGCCATCGCTTGCACGTTGTATTTATTATGCGGCTATCAGATTATGTATCCCGGTACAAATTCTGGTGGGGTTATCCCGGTGTTGGGGACGCTGCTAGGCGCGGAACACTCTGTTGAAGCGGTACTGGCAGGCGGCGACGACGCGCCTTATTACTCCCAGCGCTCTGATTTTTTCTTTCAGGTCGTTTTTGTGGCAACGGCAATGTCAATTGTTTCTGGTGCCGTCGCTGAGCGAATGAAACTCTGGTCATTTCTTCTCTTTGCTGTCTTTATGACCGGCTTTATTTATCCGGTGCAGGGGTTTTGGAAGTGGGGTGGCGGTTTTCTTGATAATCACGGCTTTTTGGATTTTGCCGGCTCTGGAGTGGTGCATTTAGCCGGCGCATCCGCGGCACTGGCAGGTGTTTTGTTGCTTGGGCCGCGTAAAGGTAAATACGGTGCAAAGGGGACGGTCAATGCCATTCCAGGCTCTAACTTACCCCTGGCGACACTGGGTACTTTCATTTTATGGTTAGGCTGGTTTGGTTTTAATGGGGGCTCTCAGTTAAAACTGACGGGTGTAGAAAATGCTAATGCTGTCGCCCAGATTTTTGTTAATACCAATGCCGGAGCGGCTGGCGGTGTCATTGCTGCCTTGATTATCTCACGCTTGTTGTTTGGTAAGGCTGACCTCACCATGGTGCTTAATGGTGCATTGGCTGGACTGGTTGCCATTACCGCAGAACCCTCAACACCCACCGCTTTGAATGCAACCTTGATAGGCGCGTTAGGTGGGCTGCTGGTTGTCGTTTCCATACTTGCTCTGGATAAGTGGCGAATTGATGATCCAGTTGGCGCTATTTCGGTGCATGGGGTTGGCGGTATCTGGGGGCTTCTGGCGGTTCCGTTAACGAACGCGGAAGCAACGTTGAGTGCCCAGTTGCTCGGCATTGGTACAATTTTCTTTTGGGTATTTTTGACGTCGGTGCTCGTTTGGGGAGCCATCAAGATAACGGTTGGCATCCGTATCAGTGAGGAAGAGGAATATGTCGGTGCGGATGTCACTGAGTGTGGTGTTGAGGCTTATCCAGAGTTTACTGAAGGGGTCAAATGACTCAGGAGGTCTTCAGGGGATTTAGGGGATTTAGGGGATTTAGGGGATTTAGGGGATTTAGGGGATTTAGAAAGTGCGATTGGTATCAGGTGGTGGATAGTGAAATAACGCGCTGTTAAGTGAATGGAATGGGGGCTCCAGCCGGAGCCTACAACAGGGCAGCGCAAAAATACAGATTATATTAATGGTGTGCGGCAGTTGCCCTGCTTAAACAGTCCCTTCAGCTTGTTCTTCTCATCGCCACTGAGTTCCAATCCGTACGTCTGAACTACCCGTGTAAACCTGAGCAGGTACTGGCAGTGGTAAGCTTTATCTGGCGGCATCCAGTCCCATGGCGCTTTAGCGCCTTTCTGCCGGTTAGCAGCGGCCTCTACGGCGAGCAGATTGGCAGGGTCGTTAGCGATTTTCTCCCGCTTGCTCTGGGACCACTTCGCCGCGCCATGTTCCCACTCCCACTTCAGCGGGACAATATGGTCAATGTCCAGTTCAGAAGATTTGTAGAAGGTTTTGCCGGTATAGGGATCAAACCAGCGCCCTCTTTCCACCGTACACTTATTTTTTCCGGTATCGATGGTGGAGGTACTGAGTCGTTTCAGGGTTTCATGGCGGGTATTCATGCAATCATTGGGGTCGTCCCCCTTTCCCCAACCTTTCCCGAACTTGTCACGGGAGTAGCCACCGCTTTGGATTGCAGTCTTTGCCTTAGCCCGGTTTGTTGAGGAGTGGCTGCCACCTGGTAAACGACCACCGGAGTGCAAGCATTCATCCATGGTTGAGTAACTGGTGTATTTGGTAGTGCGGTTATAGTACGAGGTGCCTGGGTTATGGCAGATCCCACTTGATGACTTCTTGATAACTTCCGCTGCACTGATACCATAAGACAGAAAGATCAGTAGCAACATCCATTTCTGAAAGTTTATCATGACAAACCCCTGTCAAATCCAGTAAGATTAGAGCAAATCTTACCAGATCTACCCTGAAAAAAATTCATTGATACTCCCTGACGCTAGACTGACAAAAAGTATCGAGAGGTATAACCTGACACTTTTAAGACTGCTTCTTAGCACTCGTCAGAAGCGGCTAACGCTTAAACCCATCTGCTATTTATTTTCGCCTGGAAGAGCTGCATGGCAAGGTCATTGGAGTAAATCTCAAGAATGTGGTATCAACCTGTTTGAAATATGACCAGAAAAAGGTAGTTTTTATCGACAGTTCCAGCTCATAAAAGACTGTGATCAGCTTCTTGGTTCTGTTCTTTCACTGCATGTTAGTAGCGAACTTTATTTGACTGATTTTGCCAGTTGATTTCCATAAGGAGTGACTGATGCCTGTGTTTCAACGATTATTTGAGAAATGTGCGGCCGACAACAACGGAAAAATAACCTGGCCTTTTAATCAAGGTATTATTGATGATGAATCTGGGACGTGTGCTTCTCTTTGTGCCCACTGGATTAAATACCACAGTAATGACCACCATCTCTCTATTGAGTTGATTAAGAAAAAAAGGGAATTTTTGAAAAAAATTTTCTCAATAAATCTGAGGCTAGACGTATCGTAGCGGTGAATGAACACAGGCAAGGCCGGAGGAAGGACCTGGCTTCTGTTATATCTCAGATGCTGGATATCCAGAGTTGGCTAAAAATTTTCGGTTTACGTCCCCTTGTCCACCCCGTCACTCATAACTATCTTTTTTCATTTAAAAACTGCATGGATGACGCAGTAGCTGATGACTGTTGCACCCAGTCTCACTTGATGGTCAATGCGTTATTAAAATATACGTCATTTTATGTACTTATTGTTGTACATAATACTGATGTCGCCATTGCCGGAACGCATTATTCTGGGACAGGACACGCTCTATGCGCCTGGTTGGGTAATCGACAATCCGATGCGGTCTTTTTTGACCCTAACGAAGGTGAAGTATGGTTTGAACACAGAAGAGAGTTTGCTAAATTTTCACGGGACTATTTTGCGGATTTAATGTTACAACAGCAATGGGCAGAATGGGAACTTTATCCCTTGGCAAAACCAGAGCCTGTTCAGGGCTTTGAAATGGTTTCTCACCCTACACGGAAATTACCATAAAGTCCGTTCCCATCTACTCTCAAAGTATTTTCATTATAGGACACCCATATTTTTAACCATGTAAAAAACCAAGGGTAAATTTATGAGTGTCCTTCAATTTTTTTCCACCCACTGTTCGACATCTTCAGATAAATAAGCATGCTCCAGTAGTTCTGCTGCCCATGGGTGTTGTGCTGAAAGCCTTCTAAGCTGGCGAACCGCTACCACCTGAGCCACAGGTAATGGACTCCAAAGCGTTTTTGTCAGGCAGCGCCAGTACTCAGGTTTTTCATGCTTGGGATTTTCGAGGAAGGTTTTGCAGGTATCACAGGCCATCAGGCAACTGTCCCTGTCAGGTTCTTCGGGCACAGGCGCGATTTCAAGAATATTGAGCGATACGCCAGATACTTCACAAAGCTCGCAAGTGGATCGACTGCGGCGGGTCAGATCTTTTCCCAGCAGATTGAGTGCTTTAAGACGCTCAGTGTGTTTTTTCAATCCTTTTGCCATGATGCTGACTCCAAATGCTTGAGAATACCGCTTTCCTGTGGCGATTTCCTGAAATTCTGTTGAGTTAAGACATTTTTGGGCTGATTATTAAGGGGTTGAAGACGGCTTTTTAAATGATGAATATAATCAAGAAAACCAGTCCAAATTATGATGACAGGGAAATACCTGTTCAATACCTGGTGTTGCATTACACGGCCACTGACCTGGAGCAGACACTGGCCATTTTTCTCAAGAAAAATGGCACTGTATCGTCGCATCTTGTCATTGATCGGGACGGGACTGTTTATGAGTTAGTAAGTTGCCTGGAAGGTAAAGCCAAACGGGCCCGTCATGCCGGTCCGAGTCAGTGGACAGATAATAAGGATTCCCTTGAGGCCTTTAATGACTTTGCCATAGGCATTGAGTTGATAAATTATAATGGCAATCTTTTTGACTATACTGATGCCCAATACAATGCCTTGAATGATGTTCTAAAAATACTTCAGCAGTATTATCCGGCATTGTTAAGCCCTGGCAGGGTGCTAGGCCATGAGCAGGTTTCCGGCTTCAGGGGAAAAGCAGATCCCGGTCTTTGCTTTGACTGGCTACGCTTTTATCAACAATGTTTTCCGGGCCAGGATTACCCCGACAGAATAGGTGTTTGCCCGGTAGAATTACAAATCACCCTTGAACGCTTTAAGGTGACTGAGCCTCAGGAAAAGCAGGCTCGTGCCGCCTATTGGGTATCTGTCAGTAGTGTTCTGGAGACATCCGTTCGGCTCATTCAGGAGGCAAAAAAGTAGCGCTTTATGCTTTCTTATGGGCTGTCGCGCTTATGGCAATCATACTGTGCAATGGGGTAGTCTGAAGAAAGTTAACAATAAATACAGTGTCAGGAGATTGGCCAGGAGCCTGTTGCCCATTGCTGACGCTATTCCTGACCATCTTTGGGAGGGTTTGCCCATGAGCGAAAAACTGTCATTGAATGATGAGTCTTATCTCTGTCTGCTGTGCCTCAAAAACAGCACTGAGCGGATCGCCAAACTTTATATGACATACATTCAGCTTCGGACAAGTAGTGGGCAATCGTCCCCGATACTGTTGGCTATGCTTGGGGTGTTATGCGCAAAAACCCAAAGATTGCAGCGCCATTTATCAGAAAAGTGGCCCGTGTATATGACCGATAAAAAGTGGCATGATCCAGATGAGCAGATGATGCGTCTTCGCGGGTTAAGCGCAGAAAGTCAGGAAGCCCTTGAACAGATCTGCGCGACAGAAATGCGCATGTTGCAGTTGGTGGGTATGATGATCAACCGCTCCTGATCAATGGGGAGTTTATCAGGAGTAAATGCCGCTGTTTTACCATCAGCTATACTAAAAAGCCGCCTCAGCAGCAAAGTACGGGAAATGCGCCTTGGTCGGCGTTTTAGCAGCGAAACGCTGAAAGATACCCGTACTCAAAAATAATTCAGGGTTGTTGAAACGTCATAATGCCTTTACACCGCTCCGCCACTTTGCCCCGCCAGCGTCGTACTCGCTCACTACTTGTGCGCTCCGAATCCCTTCACAAACTGGAAAGCGCAAGTCCTTGTTCGTACAGCCTGGCACAGGCTGCCTTGCGGTTTGCCAAACATCACACGCCCAGAGGCAGCGCTAACCAGGGAGCAGGTCATGTCAAGCAGGCAAAGCCATGGACGCCTTACTTCCCACCAGAAAACCGGGCATTGGTTGCTCAATTACGGTACAGAAGGAAAACAGAAGTCAGTGGAGCAAACGCAGATGACAAATATGTCGAGCTGATTAAGGAAGCTAAAGTTGGCAACTGCACTGAACAATCTTTTCTGGTTTATTATTTCCTGTTACATCAACATAATCCACCAGAGTGCCATATGGTTTCTCTTTCGCCTGGCGACCACGTTTTTGTTGTGCTGAACGAGTCGCCCAATGAAGAATACTTGTTCCCTGATCACTTTAATGACTGGCGTGAAGATGCCGTGATTATTGATGCCTGGGTCGGTATATGCGTAGCGGCCAGGCGCTATCCTGACGTCTGGCGCATGACGCTCGACACAATGGCCGCCATGGGTATTGAACTTTGCCTTGATACTGGAAATGACGAGGGAAGTAGAGATATATACCAATGGTTGGAAGCTAATACACCCTGTTGTCGACAAATGCTGGACGTGAATAAAAAATATCGATTCGGCAAGGAACCAAAGTGATTCAGGTTCTGTTGGCCCTTCATTTATACAAATGTTGTCGTTAATGGGCCGCTAAAAAAGAGCGAAAGAAGGGCAAAACGCCCAAATCTGCCCATACTCAAAAGTAATACTGTACAGCTGTTGGAGGAGGGTTCTTGTGCCTCTCGATAATTCCGTCACCTCGCCCCGTAACCATACATCGCTTGTGCGTTCCAAGTCTGTTCACCGGTTAAACAGCGCAACCACCCATGCAACCAGCATCGCACAGGCTGCCCTGAGGTTTGCCAGGTATCATACACGTTTTGGCGCTTGCAACCTGGGGGCAGGCCATGTAAACCCGGTAAAGCCATGGACGCCATACTTTTCACCAGCAAACGCGAGGTTACTGTGTGAAATACGACAACAAACCGCTAGAGCAACAGACTTATGCAGTTACATCAGTATCATTATGAAAGGGGGGGTTGGTAACTGTGGTGAACAGGCTTGTCTGGTTCATTTTTATCTGCATTCTCTGCCGGAGAATCCACCAGTGTGCTATATGGTTAAGCTATCGCCTGACGATCACACGTTTGTTGTTCTACACCAGCATCCCGATGAACAAGGTCTGTTCCCCAAGAATTTTAGCGACTGGGATGAGGATGCCGTGGTTATTGATGCCTGGGCCGGCATCTGTGTAGCAGCCAGACACTACCCTGATATCTGGCGCATGACCCTTGATACCATGGGCGCTGTAGGTATTGAACTTGACACTTTTGTTTCTGAAGATGGCAAAGAAGGTAAAAGAAAATTCAAATGGCTGGAGGCCAATGATCCCTTTTGGCGACAAATACTGGACGTGAATGAAAAATATCAGCTCGGCAAGCAACCAAAGTGATTCAGGTTCCGTTGGCCTATAATTTGTATAAACGTTATCGTTAATGGGCCAAAGAAGGGCAAAATGCTCAAGCTGCCTGTACTCAAAAGTAATGCTGCATAGCTGTTGAAGGAGGGTTCTTGTGCCTCTCGATAATTCCGCCATCTCACCCCGTAACCATACACCGCTTGTGCGTTCAAAGTCTGTTCACCGGTTAAACAGTACGAACACCCATGCAACCAGCATCGCACAGGCTGCCCTGAGGTTTGCCAAGTATCACATGCGTCGTGGCGCTGGTAACCTGGGGGCAGGCCATGTAAACCCAGTAAAATCATGGACGCCATGCTTTTCATCAGAAAACGCGACGTTACTTGATAAAGTACGACAACAAACCGCTAAAGCAACAAACTTGTCCAATCTAATCAGATTCATTATGAAAGGGGGGGTTGGTAACTGTGGCGAACAGTCTTGTCTGGTTTATTTTTATCTGAATTATCTGCAGGATAATCCACCAGTGTGCTATATGGTCAAGCTATCGCCTGACGATCACACGTTTGTTGTGCTGCACCAGCATCCCGATGAACAAGGTCTGTTCCCCAAGAATTTTAGCGACTGGGATGAGGATGCCGTGGTTATTGATGCCTGGGCCGGCATCTGTGTAGCAGCCAGACACTACCCTGATATCTGGCGCATGACCCTTGATACCATGGGCGCTGTAGGTATTGAACTTGACACCATTGTTTCTAAAAATAACAAAGAAGGCACAGAAGAATTCAAATGGCTGGTGGCTAATGATCCCTTTTGGCGACAAATGCTGGACGTGAATGAAAAATATCAGCTCGGCAAGCAACCAAAGTGAAATAACCCCCATAAATACGATGATGGGTGTTATCCCTTTTTGTTTTTATCCCCTGCCAGTAACTGGTTGAACCGCTCAGACAACGCTGATGGTGTCTGGCTGTCAGGGTTTTCTGTTACCGGTTCGTTAAACGTGGCAATATGAGACACCTGATGACTAGTGACGCCTACCAGAATATCTTTATTACTGATACGTACCAGGCAGAGCCGTGCCTGGTTTGATACCGGTGTTACTGATAACAGGGTAATATCCTTTCCCGTACAACGCTGCGATGGGTGAATCTTTTTCACCATCCATGTCAGCAGAAAAATCAGTGCGATGACCAGCAGTAAAGGCATTAACATCTGACCAATACTGATATCTGAGAGTGTCTCCGCAGGCTTGTCATCAGTAGCAAAGGCCGGGAAACTCAAAAAGACAGGTAGCGCGTTCCATGCTTTCATAGGGCAAGTCCTTTTATTGTCTGTTCAGGTTACTGCAATCCGCCGCAAGAGAAAACGGCCCGCTGCTTTTCAGAGCAACTGCCAGACGTTAGCCGCCTGGGAGCCTGTCGGATTTATGCTTTCTCGCGCTTTCTCGCACTTTCTCGCGCTTTCTCGCGCTTTCTGGATTTTAGGCCGAAATTGTCTTAAGTGCGACCGGCTCCTGGTGGGGAGCTGGATTTTTTCGGCGCGACCCCGCGCCACCAGTGCAGCAACTCTGAGGCCGCGTAGACCGCTTCAACGCCTTTGTTCTGGTTATTGTCACCGGAACGTTTATGGGCATCTTCAATGGACTTAACACCGATCACCTCATTAATAATGGGCTTACCAAACTGACGGGTGATCTCGCTCAGCCCATTGACTACCGTAAAAAGTACGCTTTCGTCATGGGATGTAATACCCTCAAGCACTACACCAAAGGCAATGACAGTGTCGAGTTCAGGGTCCGCTTCAAACAAGACCCTGGCCGCAAAGGGTATTTCCAGTGAGCCAGGTACCCGATGTACCGTAATGTTTTCAGGCTTGACATCAATGGCCAGCAACTCTTTATGGGCCCGGTCTATCATCGCTTCGATACAGTCACTGTGCCAGCGAGCGCCAATAATGGCTACTTTGGCCTCAGGGATCTTATGAAATTCGCCAGGGATTTTCGGTAAACCTGCACCCATGGTGTTCCTCCTTAGGTCTTTTACTGATTAATCAGCCAGTGTCCACAAACTTCGGCTGTTTTCATCCCGCCTTGTGGGGAAAAACTGTCGCGTTATCAACGTCTGGCTCTCAAATAAACGACTGGCAACGGTGACTTAAGTGGCCGTAGCGAGAAAGGATCGGATTAAGGCAATTTGACGCTATTTAACGAGAATCAGCATAAAATAAACCAGTCCAGCTTGTTTGCGCTCGGTGGTAATAAACACAACAGGCGGCTAAAACCACGGCCAGTGCTCAGCAATCACATCCAGTCCTTCAAAGGGTACGTTATCCAACAATGTCGCCAGTCGGCCCTTATTGGGCACCGTAAGATCCGGGGCGATATCATTGAGTGGATAAAGCACAAACGCACGCCCATGCATTTGCTCATGGGGTACAGTCAGTCGTTCACTGTGAACCTGCTGATCCCCATACAATAAAATATCCAGATCCAGTGTTCGTGGTCCCCAGCGAACTGACCGTTGACGACCGTGATGGTTTTCAATCGTTTGCAGGGTATCGAGCAAAGGCTCTGGTTGTAAGGATGTTGTGATGGAAATCACGGCATTGCAGTAATCTGGCTGACCTTCAGGACCCACAGGGTCGCTGCGGTAGAGTCTGGAGCAGCTTAGTAATCGCATACTGTCTGATGAGTCAATGTCATCCACTGCCCTTTGCAATTGCAGCGCTGGCTTTTCCAGATTACTCCCAAGGGCAATAAACGCTGTGATATCAGACATCATACATCCTGATCAGGTGAGTGAGTGGTAACATCGCCTGCTGTTTCAGACTTGCGCTGCTTACGCCCTTTGTTTTTGTTGCCCGCTTTTGATGAAGGGCTACTGCGTAATGCCAGGATTATCTGTTGAAGATCTTCATCACTGGCCTCCTGGGCCGCTGTCCACCATTGGCTGACATTCTCACGTTTTTCACCGGATTTTTCGCGGAGTAACAGAAGGTTGTAAGCGGCCCTGAAACGCTGGTGTTCTAATAAACTCTTAACCAACCTGGGCTGGCGACGCTCAAGGCGGGTCTGTAGCTCCCAGATTTCACGAATCACCAGTACAAACCGTTTCGGTATGGCAGTGTGAGCTGCCTGATTGTTCAGTACCAGGGTCGATGCTTTTTGTAGCGCTATCATAGGAGGAATACCCTGACTTTTTAACTCAAGAACCTGTTGCTGTAAAGGGTGCCATAACAAGACCGCAAACAAAAAGGCAGGGGTTACCGGTTGGTTATTTCGAACGCGTTTATCGGTGCTTTCCAGGGCATGATAGACCAATTCCTCAAACGGAAGATCATCACTCTCAAGGCTATGATAAGTGGCCGGGAACAAAGGCTTCAGCAGGCCATATTCCCAAAGCTTGTCAAAAGTATCCACACCGTTGCCAGAATGAAGGAGCTTTAAGGCTTCATCAAACAATCGAGCCGGGGGAATATCCTGCAACAGGTGGGCGAATGTTTTAATGGGCGCCCGCGTTGCTTCTGCCATAGTGAACTTCAGCTTAGCGGCAAAGCGGATGGCCCTTAACATCCGTACCGGGTCTTCCCGATACCGCTTCAGGGGATCGCCAATCAGCCGGAGTGTCCGCTGTTCAATATCAGCCACTCCGTTGCAATAATCGACCACGGAGAAATTTTGCGACTCGTAGTAAAGCGCGTTGATGGTAAAGTCACGGCGCAGCGCGTCTTCTTCCATAGAGCCGTAGACATTATCGCGTAGTATGCGGCCGGAGTCCGCATGGCGTGAAGAGTCTGATGCTGGCTTATTCGCGTCATGACTGGCCCTGAAAGTGGCGACCTCGATGGTTTCTCGGACAAACAGGATATGCGCCAGCTTAAAACGGCGCCCAATCACCCGGGCGTTTTTAAAAAGCTTGCGAACTTCTTCAGGGGTGGCACTGGTAGCAATATCAAAGTCTTTTGGGGTAATGCCCAGATAAAGGTCACGAATACACCCGCCCACCAGAAATGCTTCATAGCCCGCGTTATTAAGGCGATGGAGTACCTTAAGGGCATTCTTGCTCATATTCCTGCGGGAAATGGTGTGTTTATCGCGGGGGATAATAGGGCTACCTGTTACTGTATCAGATATATTCAGGGGGTGGCTCCCCTTTATTGACAGGGTTGCTTCAGGTAATGCCGTTTGTGGCGAGTTGGATTGTGTGACTGTTTGCCGTCGTATATACCTGAGGACAAACCCGGAAATCAGAATAATGATAAGCACATACAGCGAAATGCTTAGCCAGTCTTGCATGTAGTTTTCTATGTCCAGTGGTCTGATAATAACATACTGCCCAAAGTGGGTAGCCTATTGATGAGCATGACACTCAAGCCTCCTATGGAGCCTGTCGGACTTATGCTTTCGAGCATAAAATTCAGTAGGGCGAGTCAGAATTTTCGATCAATTTGTGCGAATAGTTGACCTATTTAAGCAAATTGATCGGAAATTCTGGCCGCGCTTTCTCGCGCTTTCTGGATTTTAGGCCGAAATTGTCTTAAGTCCGACAGGCTCCTATGATAGCACTACCTGGGAATAAGCATAAGAGCCTTTCGATCCTGATCGATCTGAAACATAAAGCGGTTCAGTATGTTCATTCCCAGCAACCCCTGAGCAGGCTCATTGCCACCTATTTCCAGCTCTGCGACTTCCAGATTATTGAGAACAAAAGCACCTATCTGGAGGGTTTTCAATCTATAAATAGGCGCGAAACGGATACCATTGGCGGTTTTGAGTTCAGTGTGACCGGATCTTGCTGCCAGCTTCAAGCCCTTGAGTTTTTGTAACAGTGCAGGAGGCAGAGTCGTTAATGTAGCACCCGTATCAATCAGCAGCGCAGCGGTTACCTTATCACCAATCATCACGTTTGCCATGAAATGCGCGCCTGATGGGGTTAATGGGACACTGCCGGTTGGCAGGGTTTCAGGTTCATCAAAATCGTCCATGGTAGCCACAGTGAAATCAGCCAGCAACGCGGTTGCTACCTTGCCGAAAACAGGGTCATCTGTGAGTTGTTCGAGTTCCCGGGCGGCATCGTTTGCCAGGCTGGCAGCCAGGTAGATTTCTGCCAGGTGATAGCGGTAAAGACTGTAATGGGGGAACCTGTGAACAAGCCTCTGAAACAGCGGCAATAAACTGGCAAGGTCATTATTTTTTTTGTGGTTGCTGATCAGCTGCCGGGCCAGATGTTGTGTGGTTCTTTTAAAGAATTCAGTACTGCTACCCCGGCGGGTCAAGGGTTCTGCCATCATGCACACTTCCAGGGCTGAATGTATTTCACCCTGGCTGATTAACATTTCTACCTGCATTTTTAGCAATGAACTGTCTTGGTAGTAGTGTTGCGTAAAGCGCTCCAGTGCCTGAATACTTTTCTCACTTTCACCGTTGTTTCGCCATTGCTCCAGAAGCGTGATCAGCGAATGCCTGAGTGCCTGCTGGGTGCTTGCGTCGCTATTGTTGTGTTGTTGAAACAGCGTAATGGCATCATCAAAGCGCCTATCTTCCAGTAAAGCCAGCAGCTCTTTGGTAGCAGGGGGCTGTCTGTAAACGGGTGGTTCCACAAAAGCAGTAGGAGTGATGACCGCAAGCGCGCCATCATTTACAGGCTTAAGAAAAGTTGAACCATGGTACTTATTAGAAGGAGCATAGTTGTCACGTAGCCACCATCCTGCTGAAGCGCCCACTGTCAATATGAGAATGGCTGTACCAAATTTATAAACTGTTGTCAGATCTTCACCTGTAGAGTTGTCGATGGTTGTCACGTTGTAGAGGATAGACAAACTGATACGTGTATACAAAACACTTGGCATATTTCTGTAATTCTGCGTATAATCGCCGTCTCTAAAGGGCCTATAGCTCAGTTGGTTAGAGCAGTGGACTCATAATCCATTGGTCGGAGGTTCGAGTCCTCCTGGGCCCACCAGAAAAAAGCCTTGAAAAAAAGCACTTGCAGATGTACTGAAGTGCTTTTTTTGTGCCTGGAATTTTGCATCTCCCGCTTCAGGGACAACTTTACCCTCTGCTTTCTGAAACCACTTTTCATGGCAGGACTAGCCTGCCATAACATCTATATATCCTCTTCTTCCAATGTTTCCTCCAGTCTTTTTAGCTGAGCAGCATGCTCCTTGAGGTACTGACTTAAAGCCCTAAGCTCATTCAATCCCGTTTCAATAGCAAGAATCAAACGAATCAAAGGAAACGAATCAAAGAAACGAATCAAAGGACACCCATAAATTTATCCTTAACTTTTATATGGCTAAAATTATGGGTGTCCTAGATTTCTCTACTAGATTTCTGGCCTTATTCATGAATAACTGTGTGAATTCAGCCCCCTGATAAAGCTTATTTCAGTTAAATATAGTTAAAAGTTACCGTATAAAAATAAAGAAGAATTGATAAAGTTAAAATCGAAAGTATTGTTTGAGTGCTAATAATTAAGCTCATGGATTGATAATCTCCCCCCATATTTTGAGTCATAGCCGTGGCGTTTGATGAACATGGGGAACCGGCATATATCATACAAACCAAAATTAAAATGGGATCAAACTTCATTAAACTGAGCGTAATTACAACAATTAAAGGCAATATAATTAATTTGATTAATGAGCACCAGAGTATGCCTGACATATTCTTTTTAAAAGTCCCTAAATCCAGGGAGGCGCCTACAGATATAAGGCTTAAAGCTAAAGATGCCTGCCCTATGTAGTTGAGGGTACTGTTTATCCAGGAAACACTGAGTATAACAGGATAAATTGTCGACAAATAATTTATAGCAAGCCCCAGCAAGCAAGAGAACACAAGGGGATTAAGCAAAGTTGATATAAAAGATTCATAAATACCCATTTTGTTTTTGGAATAATGGTTTAAAATGAATACGCTCACCACATTTGTAGTCATAACCAAAAATGCCGTAATCAGTGAGATAAAAGGCATAACATTACTATCTGTATACAGCAATGTTATGACTATAAAAACATAGCTATTATACCTCACTGAACCTTGAATAAAAGCAACCCAGAATCGTTCACTTTTAAATAACGGTTTTAAACCCCATATCCCAAGCATTAACAAAAGAACGATAATAATCAACACAGGAATAAATGAAATATCAATTTCTGAATAATCTGCTTTTGTTATAGAAAAAACCATCAAGCAAGGGAACATTACATAATAGATAAGTCTATTAATTGATGCCCAAAAACTATCTTCTGTTATTATCTTTTTCTTGCAGAAAACCCCAATAAAAAGAAGACAGATTATTGGCATGATGGAATTGAATACACTTAACATTTTTTTCTCTTACTGATAGTAATAAAAAGGAAGCTTGAAAGTCTCCTTTATTAAAGTAGTCTCAGGCTCCTAGTGGGGAATATCAGCACAGTATTTAGGACCTTTTGATCTAAATAGAAATCTGTCAATTTCCTTTGCTGAATGACTGATTTTTTGTCGTGCATGCAAGACTTCTCTATTGCTCAAACACAATAAAAGTCCCGGTTTTACCGTAACTGGATAAGGGTTCAACTTTTTTACAGGCTAACCTCAAACTTTCAAGAAGTATTTTGTTTTCTGGAATGTCAGAAAACATTCTTTCACCAATATTGGACTCTACTCTAAAATCAATATTGTAATAATTTTTATTCCCTTTTTTTTCTACTAAACTTCTATCTCTTTTAAGCAACCGCCCATTAACATTCTTTCCAGAAAGATAAGAGAATTTCATATCGAGAATTTTTTCCTTTAAATCTTTAGGTAGTTTCTCTATTATTGCTTCAATATCATAAATTTTTGTTGAGCTACTTGTTTTGTCTTTTAATATAGTCAAAGATAAAAGATCTGTATCAATATTTTCATAAAGATCATCTGAGTGTGGCGATATATCACCATAACCATTTCCCCACTCCGAAACACCAATACCAGTATCCTTTGGATAGATAAACTTATGGTTTTCATAAGGGTATCTTATATCATCTAAATTAGAAAGGTACCTCGATACTGCTTCATGTATCAAAAAACATACTTTTTTATCAGTAGACTTGAATAATCCGTGAATGATCACTGACTTTACGGAAGTTCCCACCTTATATAGAGAATCCACAACCTCAGAAGGAAGTGATTCTTTTAAAAAAACGGCAATTATAAGTGGATCAAAAAAACCATCCCTTATATGGCTGGAAACATAACTGTCAATATCATCAGTTAATTTATTACTACAAATATACTGCAAGTGATACATTTTATAGTTAACCCTAACTAATTTAGTTTTATAATCAAAGCAAGCGATAATAAAGCCCGTTTATTATAAATTTCTCATTAAGAAAATCCATACGTATAACTTCTTGCTTGTATTATTAAAAACTCCTTTGTAAGCAAAAACAGTTGAATAAATCGGCTCAGTTGCCACCACTGCTCATAGCCCTCCCACGCTTCCCTTTCCGGGGGAAAGACGGCCCCACTGAGCCGTGACGTGCTGACGAAGTTCCTGTAAGCTGGTCAGTCCCAGACAGTGGCCTGCCCGTGGCGCTGTTCCAATTGCAGGAGAGTCACAACGATGGATTTCGCGTCCCTCGGCTTATCAGCCCCGCTCCTTAAAGCCGTTGCGGAGCAAGGCTACAACACACCAACACCCGTTCAGCAACAAGCCATTCCTGCCATTATCAAAGGGCAGGATGTGATGGCCGCTGCCCAAACAGGCACAGGGAAAACCGCCGGATTTACCCTTCCTGTTCTGGAAAGACTGTCGGAAAAAGCAAGCGCCAGGTCAAACAGTGTCCGGGCATTGGTGCTGACGCCCACCAGAGAGCTGGCAGCGCAGGTGGGTGAAAGTGCAAAACGCTATGGTTGCAAGCTGCCCTTACGCACTGCTGTGGTGTTCGGCGGCGTCAAAATCAACCCACAGATGATGACACTTCGCAAAGGCGCGGATATTCTTGTGGCCACCCCCGGGCGATTGCTGGATCTATTCAGCCAGAATGCTGTTCACTTCAAGCAACTGGAAATACTGGTACTGGATGAAGCCGATCGCATGCTGGATATGGGTTTTATCCATGATATCCGCAAAATCCTGGCACTACTGCCCAAGCGTCGGCAAAACCTGCTGTTCTCTGCCACTTTCTCTGATCCTATCCGCTCCCTGGCCAAAGGGCTGGTGCATAACCCCACTGAAATTTCGGTGAGCCCACGCAATGCCACGGCAAAAACGGTCAAACAGTGGATTGTCCCGGTGGATAAAAAGCAGAAGCCTGCTTTGCTAACCCAGCTGGTTATTGAACATAACTGGCACCAGGTGCTGGTCTTCACCCGAACCAAACACGGAGCCAATCGGTTAACTCGCCACCTTGAAGAAAAAGGACTGAGGGCAGCCGCTATTCACGGGAATAAAAGCCAGGGCGCACGCACGCGAGCACTGTCTGAGTTTAAACAGGGCGCGACCCGCATTCTTGTTGCGACGGATATAGCAGCGCGAGGGCTGGATATTGACCAATTGCCTCAAGTCGTTAACTTTGACCTGCCCAATGTGCCTGAAGATTATGTCCATCGTATTGGTCGCACCGGACGGGCCGGCAGCCAAGGTCAAGCCATTTCCCTGGTCAGTGCCGATGAGTTCAGGCAACTGTCAGATATTGAACGGTTAACTAAACAACTACTGACCCGCAGACTGGTTGACGGGTTCGAGCCTGTGCATGATCTGCCAGCCTCCAGCCTGACCCCCAGACGACAGCGCTTTGACAAACCTAAAAAACCCAAGCCGGAGCATCGGGATGGTCAACGATCAAAACAAGCCAGGCTTGAAGGAGGTAAGCGGGTTCGACAAAACATTAAAGGGCTGATTTAAGCGCTGCACTTTCTCGCGCTTCCTCGCGCTTTCTGGATTTCAGGCCGAAATTGTCTTAAGTCCCACAGGCTCCCATGGCATTGACCGGAGTGGTCAGGAAAGGCTAACCTGGCAAAAAGGTGACCTTACCGGTGTCCAGTGAGTATTCCGCGCCAACAATCACCAGCCCTTTTTTTTCCGTCAGGCGCTCCAGTATCTCGGAACCATGGCGGAGCTGATTGACAGAAGCTAAGATGTTGGCCCGCACAGCAAGTCGCATGACCTCTTCAGGCGGTTTATCACCACCGGCTTCAACGACACTGCTAACGGTCGGTTGAATGCGCCTGACGATAGAAAGCAGGTTTTCAGAGACGTTGCTGTCTGTCTGTTTCAGCGCATCAAGGGTTGCTTTAACCGCCCCGCATTTTGAGTGGCCCAGCACAACCACCAGCTGCGTTTTAAATGCTTCCACGGCGAATTCGACACTACCAATTTGCGAGGGTGCCACAATATTACCGGCAATTCGAATCACGAACAGGTCGCCGAGCCCCTGGTCAAACACAATTTCAGCCGGTACACGGGAATCAGAACACCCCAGAATAATCGCAAACGGTGCCTGACCTTCCACAAGATTCTGGCGGCGGTCGTTATTGCTTAAACGGTCAAGACTGACAACATTGGAGGCAAAACGCTGATTGCCCGCTTTCAGGCGTTCAAGGGCTTCCTTTGCTGAAATCATTGTGGAAAAAACCTCCTGGCAGTCTGTGATGTTTGAACCTGAATTCAGCAGTTGATCACTGTTAACTTGCTAGGAGCCTGACCGAGAATAGCGCCTGTAGCGAGGATTACGAGAAATTGAGGATAAAAATTTCTGCTTCTGGGGAGAATAGCGGGGCTATTTGATGAAGAAGCAGGAATTTTTAGACCAATTTATCGCAACCGCAGTAGCGCAGTCTATTCTCGGACAGGCTCCTAGAAGCCTTATTCCTTATGGAAACACGGCATTCAACGGCTGAATTCAGACTGAACTATGGAAAAATACTATAAACCATCAATCAATAAACAGACAGTGAATCGTAGCAATTGATGAGATAGCGCTGGAAAGGCAACCCCTGTATACCGACCTCGACCCGATAAACTCAGTGGCACCATTGTCAACGGGGAAGCTTGCCTCACTTTTCCATATCACTTTTCCATAAAAAGCACTGACACGTCCAACCACGCCAAGGGGGAACATATGAAATTGATAAGCTTGTCATCAACAAAAACAGCACCCCGAAGGAAGCGTAAACGAATAATGTCAATGGCCTGTTCTAACTATCATAATGATCATGTAGTCAATCGCGGCAACCACCACAATCATTAGCAGCAATCCCTGGCGTTAGAAACGTCCACTGTCTTACAGGCTTTTAAGGTATTGTCCTACTCACTGGCAAGACTCAATAATTCAACCTTGTATTTGATGGTACATGGTGAGTGCGGATTATAAGGGTTACCTTGTTTTGATTTAGATTGTGGTTAATCACTCTCTGCCTGGATCGGTAACCCTTGTTCTTTTGAAGAAACGTCAGATCAAGTCTGAAAAACTGTAATTAATTAGATATCATCAGTACTTTCTATGACACAGTCCATTCTTTTTTTGCCGGTTCGCTCAAGGTAAAACTGAAACTCCTGAGGAAGACGCCCGGTTGTTGCACCTTGCCAGGTGGTAGTATCTCCGCTGGTTGTTTGATACTCAAATGTGTATTTCTGTATTTTTCTACGACGCTTGTCTGACAGGTTGTCACCTAAATTCAGATCACCCATTGACACGCCGCTATCCGCCATGATCTGTTTAATAGCCTCAATACTATCATTCTTAGCTTGTCGTTGTTTTTCTTCCAGATCCCGTTCTTTTTGTTTTTCCGACAGAACATCTTTCATTCGAGAAAGGATTTTTTCTAATTCGGGATTTTGAGTATCTTTAAACAGCTGGCGGATTCTGGTTTTACTGCTTAAGCGCTCTAGGAGTTCTTCAAACGTATTCACTGATATAGCCTCAAGTGTGCTGTGATTGCATTTTATGGAAAGCAAATAGGGATAAATTCGCTTTTTATTTATACAGCATGCATGAAAATGATGGAATAGATAAAACAACATTCACATAAAAGTACAGGCATACTGATCAAACAAAATACGGGTTACCCGAATGTCTGTTTATGCGGCTTTTTTCAGCTAGGAGCCTGTCGGACTTATGCTTTCGAGCATAAAATTCAGTAGGGCGAGTCAGAATTTTCGATCAATTTGCGCGAATAGTTGACCTATTTAAGCAAATTGATCGGAAATTCTGGCCGCGCTTTCTGGATTTTAGGCCGAAATTGTCTTAAGTCCGACAGGCTTCTAGATTGCCCCCAGTATGCTTCCCGTCTCGATCGATAACTGGAGCCAAACGCCTGAGGATTTCTATCCGCTGGGTATGACAGCCACTCATCCAAAGTTCAGGAGTCGTTTATATTACTTTATCGTGTACCAAAAAGCGAGTGGGCAACGCCTATTGCCAGCCCTATTTGAGCAAAATCATGAAAAGAATTCACTGCTATAATGCTGCAGCGTGAATTCAGCAGTTGAATACCGTTTTCTCCCTAAAGAATAAGGCTCCCGGCACGTTAAAGGTGATCAACTGCTGAATTCAAGTCGTGTATCATTCCATTACTCTATGCTTTTGCAGGACACGGTTATGGTCAAGTATCTAAACACCTGATTTTTTGCCTTTTTGCCCTTGCTAAAGTATCAGCATCCATCGCTAAAATCATGCTCATTGGGTTTCTTTTTTCTCAAACAGACGACGAAACACCGGGTATATGTCATCAGGCGTTTTAATTTGCTGCATAGCAAAACTTTCCGCAAATTGATCAGCTACGGTCTGGTATTCTCGCCATAAGTTTTGGTGAGCCCGGTCAGTGATTTCCACATAGGAAAAATACTGGACTTTAGGCATGATGCTTTGAGTAAGAATTTTTGTGCAGACACTTGAATCGCCTTCCCAGTTATCGCCATCAGAAGCCTGAGCAACATAGATATTCCAGTCAGCAGGACTATAGCGATTATCAATGACATCCCGTGTCATCTCCAGCGCACTGGAGACAATGGTGCCACCTGTTTCCCGAGAGTAAAAGAAGTCATCTTCAGTTACCTCTTTTGCGGCTGTGTGGTGACGAATAAACACAACTTCTATCTGTTTGTAGCTGCGTTGCAAAAACAGGTAAAGCAAAATAAAAAACCGTTTAGCCATATCCTTGATTTCCTGTGTCATGGAGCCTGACACATCCATTACACAAAACATCACTGCCTTGTTGCTTGGAGAAGGCACTTTGATGAGGTTATTATATTTCAAGTCAAAATCATCGATAAACGGCAGTTTTTTGAGTTTGGTGTTCAGTGCTTTTATCTGCTCTCGCAATGCCACGATTTTTTCCTGTTCGGCTTCGTCAGGGCTGACCTCCATCTCCCTGAGTTCTTTTTTCAGTGCCCGGACATCTTTTCGGTCTTTTCCTGAGAGAGCTATACGACGAGCATATGCCGACCGTAGAGATCGCACCACATTCAGGCGATCAGGTGAGCCATCATTATTAAACCCCGCCTGTTTATATTTGAATTCTGTTGCATCTTGCAGCTGCTTTCTGACGAGATTGGGCAGTTCGAGGTTATCGAACATGTATTCAAGAAATTCTTCGTGATTGATCTGAAAGGAAAATTCATCCATTCCCTCTCCCTGATTGCTGGCTTTTCCCGCGCCTTTTCCAGAACCCTTACCACCACTTGGGCGTTTGATACGATCCCCCTCGACAAAATCCTTGTTACCAGGGTGAACCTGTTCATAATGCCCGCCCTGACCGTGCCTGAAAAAAGGTTCAGTCAAATCTTTACGGGGAATGGTGACTTCACTGCCAGATTCAACATCAGTGATCGAGCGCTTATTAACAGCTTCTGATACGGCTTTTTTGATATGCCTGCGATATCTGTCCAGAAAACGCTGACGATTAACTGTACTTTTATTTTTACCGTTAAGGCGGCGATCGATAATGATACTCATTGTGTACGTTCCCTGTCGTAGCTTTTTCTCTTGGCAGAGAGTCTGGGCGGACCCGCTAAGGAGCCTGTCGGACTTATGCGATTGTCTTAAGTCCGATCGGGCTCCTAAGACCCACCTGGCAAATCTCCTTTTGCCTTATTGCGACTTTCTCACTCGAATATACCATTCAGCCAACAACCGAACTTGCTTTTTGGTATATCCCCGATCCATCATACGTTTTATAAATTCATTGTGCTTGCGCTGATCTTCATTGTTACCTTTAACATTAAATGAGATGACCGGCAGCAAGTCTTCTGTATTGGAAAACATTTTTTTCTCAATAACGGTACGCATTTTCTCGTAACTCAGCCAGTTGGGATTTCTGCCTTCATTTCCGGCCCTGGCGCGTAAGACAAAGTTAACGACCTCGTTACGGAAATCCTTGGGATTAGCGATGCTGGCTGTTTTTTCAACTTTTTCCAGCTCATCATTGATGGATACCCGATCCAGAATATCACCGGTGTCAGGGTCTCGATATTCCTGATCCTGAATCCAGAAATCCGCATAGGTAATATAGCGGTCAAAGATATTCTGGCCGTATTCCGAGTATGACTCCAAAAAGGCTGTTTGAATCTCTTTACCAAGACTTTCGATGTATTTAGGAGCAAGGAATTCTTTTACATAGCGCAGGTAGCGATCTTGGGTTTCTTTCGGGAACTGGTGTTGTTCAATCTGATGCTCAAGAACGTATAATAAATGAACAGGGTTTGCGGCGACTTCTGTTGGATCAAAGTTGAACACTTTTGAGAGGATCTTGAAGGCAAAGCGTGTAGAAAGCCCATCCATCCCCTCATCAACGCCTGCCTCATCCTTATATTCCTGAAGCGGCCTGGCATTTGGGTCGGTATCTTTCAGGTTTTCACCATCATAGACGCGCATTTTTGAAAACACATTAGAATTTTCAGGCTCTTTGATGCGTGACAAAACTGAAAATTTAGCCAGCATATCGAGCGTCTCAGGCGCGCAAGGACTGTTTTTCAGTGAACTGTTCACCAGTAGCTTATTGTAGATCTCAACTTCTTCCGTGATCCGAGTGCAATAAGGTACCTTAACAATATTGACCCGATCGATAAAGGCTTCGTTCGTCTTGTTGTTTTTGAAGCTATGCCACTCTGATTCATTAGAGTGCGCCAGAATAACACCGTCAAATGGGATAGCTCCCATACCTTCTGTACTGTTGTAGTTGCCTTCCTGAGTGGCGGTAAGTAACGGGTGTAATACCTTGATGGGGGCCTTGAACATTTCAACAAATTCCATCAAGCCCTGATTTGCCCGACATAATGCACCTGAAAAACTGTAGGCATCGGGATCATTTTGTGAGTACTCTTCCAGTTGCCGGATATCAACTTTGCCCACCAGGCTGGAAATATCCTGATTATTTTCATCACCCGGCTCTGTTTTGGCGATGGCCGTTTGCTTGAGGACATTCGGGTAGATTTTGATGACTTTGAATTTGCTGATATCACCCCCCATTTCATTGAGGCGCTTCACTGCCCATGGAGACATAATGCCTTTTAAATAGCGGTGGGGAATACCGTATTCCTGTTCAAGAATCTGAGCATCTTCCTCGGGGTTAAAAAGGCCAAGGGGAGATTCAAACACAGGTGAGCCTTTAATGGCATAGAAAGGGACTGTTTCCATTAATGCCTTGAGCCGCTCTGCCAGAGAGGACTTGCCACCCCCAACGGGACCGAGTAAATAAAGAATTTGTTTTTTTTCTTCCAGCCCCTGAGCTGAATGCCTGAAATAGGCGACAATCTGCTCAACAGCCTCTTCCATGCCATAAAATTCTTTAAACGCCGGGTACCGCTTAATCAGTTTGTTAGAGAAAATACGACTCAGCCGAGGATCGGATGACGTGTCAATGACGTCAGGCTCACCAATGGCTGTCAGCATCCGCTCAGCCGCATTAGCATAAGTCGTGGGATCTTGTTTGCAGAGATTCAGGTACTCCTGAATCGATAGCTCTTCCAGTTGTTTAGATTGATAGCGCGCCAGATAACCGTTGAAAATATCCATGCTTCTCTCACCCCGTATGGTACTTTTGCAGAACAGCGGCTGTTAATTTGTCGTTGCTGTTACTGCCCAATTGTCACGCCCGAACCCCTGTGTGCTCTTTTGGCAGTGCTCATGGTCTGATCAGCGCTTCCCTGTTTATTGGTATTGTTATGGAAAGCGCTTAGGGGCAAAGGAAGCTGATCAGAAAGATGCCACCGCACGTCCAGCGCTTAAAACGTCAGTAGTCAGGCTTTTAGCACCCGGACACCCTATGCGTTGGAAAAATGCCGCGCTCCATGAATTTATAATGTGAGGTTTTGACCACTTCTGCAACTGTTGCATGAGTTTTGTTGTACAAAAGAGTGATGGGCGAGGACAACTATGGAGCTCTGTGCGGTAGCAATACAGTCGTTATTGTCGTACAGGAGGAAATCTGTCACGAAGTTATACAAATAATTTCTTCTAACTACCGTAATGATTATGACAATCTGAACGTCAACAGTCGTATTAAAAGTAGTGCTGATACTGCAGTCTGCGATAAACGGGTTCAAAAAGCCGGTTTTGTGGGTTAAATAGCAAGCTATTGCCACTCAATACCGACTTTACCGACTTTTAAGATCGCTTCTCAGAACAAGGCGAAATGACAGGTAAAACTCTCTGTTTTTCAAGCTGGAAAAATTCCATGATATCATCATCGGTCTGTGGAACAGTCAACTCAAACCTGGCATTGATAAGTTCAGCTCACTATCTGCTTTGTGGTTTTCAAGATGAAGGGCGAGTCAAATTGGATAACAGCTCGTTGCGCTCCCTGGCAGGCTTGTAAATCAGCGCAACGTGACCAATTGTCTGGACAAGCTCAGCCTCGGTCTGCTCACAAAAGGACACGATCAGCTGTCGCTTCACTTCACGGTCACCTACAGCAAATTTAACCTTGATTAACTCATGATCATTCAGCGCGCGCAGAGCTTCCTTGACAACCCCCTCCGTCAGCCCTTTGTCTGCTACGGTAACCACGGGCTTTAAACCATGGCCGATAGTACGGAACGCTTTCTTTTTGGCAGCATTCAGTGGCATATTGATGTGTCCTGTTAAAAAATAAAACGTGCGATTTTACGGGCTATATCAACAGGTGTATAGCGGTGATTCCCTTATTTTGTCACTATTGCCAGGAGCCTGACCGAGAATAGCGCCCGTAGCGAGGATTACGAGAAATTGAGGATAAAAATTTCTGCTTCTGAGGATAATAGTGGGGCTATTTGACGAAGAAGCAGGAATTTTTAGACCAATTTATCGCAACCGCAGTAGGGTAGTCTATTCTCGGACAGGCTCCTAGGTAGCTCGAATTCTTCAGGTTTGTACAAAGGCTATGAAAACTCTACAATCGTTTATTCACAAATTATGCGCCGTTTTTTTCAGGGGTGATTCAATAGCCTGACCTTGGTTGTCGGGTTGTACCAATGGCCTTTTAACTACCGTAAGGGCCAGCAAGCTGGAAGTCAGAACAGTAGAAATAACCAGTAAAGCCTTCTACTGCCGGGCGTCTCAACGCATCGCTGGTGTTCATATTTCGGCGTAAAGCGGGGTTGGAACGGGCCATTGGTTGTGTATTGCATTATGGATCACCTTTTATGAATACAGGGTATTATGGCAAGATCGAAAAGCAGTGGTCAGTGGCTCAGGGAGCATTTTAACGATCCGTATGTAAAAAAGTCCCAGAAAGATGGATGGCGCTCTCGTGCCAGCTATAAACTGCTGGAAATCCAGAACAAAGACCGGGTGTTCCGATCTGGCATGAAAGTGTTGGACTTAGGTGCCGCTCCCGGTGGTTGGTCACAGGTGGCAGTGAAGCAAGTGGGGGATTCAGGGCGCGTTGTGGCCTCCGATATTTTGTCCATGGACCCCATCGCTGGTGTGGACTTTATTCAGGGCGACTTTACTGAAGAAGCTTCGCTGAAGGGTATTCTTAACACAATCGGCGCGACACAGGTAGACCTTGTAATTTCAGATATGGCCCCCAATATGAGTGGTAGACCCTCTGTTGATCAGCCAAAATCCATGTACCTTGCGGAGCTGGCGCTGGATATGGCACGTCAGGTGCTTTGTAAAAATGGCGCGTTTCTGACTAAAGTGTTTCACGGTGAAGGTTTTGACGCTTACCTGAAAGATGCTCGCTCATCCTTTGGCAAAGTGCAGACTCGTAAGCCTGATGCTTCCCGTGCCCGCTCTCGGGAAGTTTATCTATTGGCTCGCGATTTTAAAGCATAGCGTGTTGTTTTGGATTTCTCGCGCACACTCGTTCATTCGTGTATGGTTACGAATGAATATGACACCTATAACGATAGCCAGGTTTTACGTAACACATCTATGAACGATATTCATTGGCTCAGAAAGACTCTAGAGAGGGTAGCCCCTTGAACGATATGGCAAAAAATCTGATTCTCTGGGTCATCATTGCCTTCGTGCTTTTGACCGTGTTTAACAATTTTGACGGAATGCAGACATCCACGCAAAAGGTGAGCTATTCCGAGTTTGTAAATATGGTCGAAAACCGCCAAGTCGACAAAGTGGTGATCGATGGCTTTACCATCACAGGGTTGCAAAGTAACAGTGAACGCTTTGAAACCAATATCCCACCCGCTGTGCCCGATAATCAGCTTATGAATGAGCTGCTCCGTGGCAATGTGCAGGTCGACTCCAAGCCCATTGAAAAGCAAAGTATCTGGACGCAGCTGTTAGTCGCGAGCTTTCCGATTCTGGTAATCCTCGCGGTTTTTATGTTCTTTATGCGCCAAATGCAAGGCGGCAGTGGTGGCCGGGGTGGGCCTATGAGCTTTGGCAAAAGCAAGGCACGCCTGCTACCGGAAGATCAGATCAAGACCACTTTTGCTGATGTTGCCGGTGTCGAAGAAGCCAAAGAAGATGTTCAGGAGTTGGTGGACTTTCTGAAAGACCCGGGCAAGTTTCAGCGCCTTGGTGGCCGTATTCCCCGTGGCGTGCTGATGGTAGGCCCTCCCGGTACCGGTAAAACCCTGATCGCCAAAGCCATTGCCGGTGAGGCAAAAGTACCCTTCTTTACCATTTCCGGTTCCGACTTTGTTGAAATGTTTGTGGGTGTAGGCGCTTCTCGTGTCCGTGATATGTTCGAGCAGGCCAAAAAGCAGGCACCTTGTATTATCTTTATCGATGAGATTGATGCCGTGGGGCGTCATCGTGGTGCCGGAATGGGAGGGGGACATGACGAACGTGAGCAAACCCTGAATCAGCTACTGGTTGAAATGGATGGTTTTGAAGGCAACGACGGTATCATTGTTATTGCCGCGACTAACCGTCCTGATGTGCTTGACCCAGCCCTTTTGCGCCCTGGCCGTTTTGACCGCCAGGTGGTTGTGGGCTTGCCCGATATTCGCGGTCGTGAACAAATTGTGAAGGTTCACATGCGCAAGGTGCCAGTCTCTGATAATGTGCAGCCCGATGTCATTGCCCGTGGCACACCCGGCTTCTCCGGTGCTGATCTGGCGAACCTGGTGAACGAAGCGGCCTTGTTCGCGGCACGTGCCAACAAACGTACTGTTGATATGAAAGAGTTTGAGCTGGCTAAGGATAAAATCATGATGGGCGCTGAACGTAAGTCAATGGTGATGAGCGACAAGGAAAAAAGCAATACCGCCTACCACGAGGCGGGTCACGCCATTGTTGGCCGCATTGTGCCAGATCATGACCCTGTTTATAAGGTGAGCATTATTCCACGGGGCCGAGCGCTGGGCGTGACTATGTTCCTGCCCGAAGAAGACCGCTACAGCCAAAGTAAACAAGCCCTGCACAGCCAGATCTGCTCCCTCTTTGGTGGTCGTATCGCCGAAGAGATGACCCTCGGCAAAGGGGGGGTCACTACGGGCGCGTCTAACGATATTCAGCGCGCCAGCCAGATTGCCCGCAGCATGGTCACCAAGTGGGGACTGTCAGATAAACTGGGTCCTTTGATGTACGATGAAGAGGAAGGTGAAGTCTTTCTGGGCAAAAGCTACGGCAGTTCTAAAATGAATGTGTCCGGTGAGACGGCGAAACTCATCGATGAAGAAGTGCGTAATATCATTGATGACTGCTATCAGACAGCCGAGAAAATCCTGCATGATCATCGTGACAAACTGGATCTGATGGCAGAGGCATTGATTCAGTACGAAACCATTGATGTTGATCAGATTGACGACATTATGGCGGGCAAAAAGCCCCGACCACCGAAAGACTGGGGGGACGACGACCAAGGTGGCACTAAACCTCAGCCAACACAGTCCAACCCCGTGGACGTGAAAAAAGATGAGAAACCCATTGGCGGGCCTGCGGGCGAAGTTTAACCGGGTCATTAAGTATCAGTAAAAGGGCGGAATTATCTGCCCTTTTTTCTTTGTCCTGTGTTAGCCCGGATATTTCATAAACATGCTCCTGGCCTTGCTTGCTCCTTGCGGCTCCTAGGTAGAAAATACGACGGGTATCAGACATCAATAGCACTAAAGAGGTTGTAATGACTGCCAAGACCACGCTCTATTGTGCCGGGAAATCCCTGACACTGGACAAGCCAAAAGTCATGGGCGTTTTAAACATCACGCCTGATTCTTTTTTTGCAGGAAGTCGCCATCAGGATGATTGGCTTCGAGCAGCAGAACAGATGATGCTTGATGGTGCGGATATTCTGGATATTGGTGGTGAATCAACCCGCCCGGACGCAGCCGGTTCACCCACGCCTGAGGAAGAATTGAAACGAGTCCTGCCCGTGGTTGAAGCCCTGTCATCGCGCTTTGACACCATTATTTCTGTGGATACCAGCTCGGCATTGGTGATGAAAGAAGTGGTTGCTGCTGGTGCAGGCATGATCAACGATGTTCGCGCTTTACACCGTGAAGGTGCCCTTGAAGCCGCCGCGGCAACTGATGTGCCCGTGGTACTTATGCACTCCCTGATTGATCAGCCAGCCCCTGACTTTGTGCCTTATTATGACGATGTTGTCGCAGAGGTCAGTGAATACCTGTCCCGCTGTGTCAAGCGATGCGTCAATGCCGGTATTGCCAGAGAGCGCCTGGTGATTGATCCTGGCTTTGGCGGTGGTATGTTTGGCAAGACGCCGGCTTATGACCTCAGTATGCTGAAGCATTTTTCCCGCTTTCGTGAACTGGGTTTACCGGTACTTGCCGGGATGTCGCGAAAATCGTTTATTGGCGCTGTTATTGACAAGACCCCCGACCATCGCCTGGCAGGCTCCCTGGCAGTGGCAACACTGGCGGCTTGTGCCGGTGCCAATATTATCCGAGTGCACGATGTTGCCCAAACCCGTGACGTGGTGCAAATGGTGAGTGCCGTTAGACAGGCAGTATAAACCTCAATCATGCTGTTTTTATTGTTATACCCAAAGGACTTTCAAGCTGCTACGCGCCAGCAAGTCAGTGAAACCCAGGAGCCTGTCGGACTTATGCTTTCGAGCATAAAATTCAGTAGGGCGAGTCAGAATTTTCGATCAATTTGTGCGAATAGTTGACCTATTTAAGCAAATTGATTGGAAATTCTGGCCGCGCTTTCTGGATTTTAGGCCGAAATTGTCTTAAGTCCGACAGGCTCCTAGCAGCCTGCCAAGGGCAGTTGACTGGAGGGAACGAACGGTGCCAGCAAAGTAGTGGTTTGACAGTCAGCGGGTCTAGGAGCCTGACCGAGAATAGCGCCCGTAGCGAGGATTGCGAGAAATTGAGGATAAAAATTTCTGCTTCTGAGGAGAATAGCGGGGCTATTTGATGAAGAAACAGGAATTTTTAGACCAATTTATCGCAACCGCAGTAGCGCAGTCTATTCTCGGACAGGCTCCTGGACAGCCCCTTTAAGACTATCTCTTTATGGAGATTTATAGTAACAATGGCACGTAAATACTTTGGTACTGATGGCATTCGTGGCAAGGTGGGAGATTTTCCCATTACACCGGATTTTGTCTTAAAACTGGGATGGGCCGCCGGTAAAGTACTGGCAGATGAAGGTCAGGGTAAGGTCGTCATCGGCAAGGACACCCGTATCTCCGGCTATATGTTTGAGTCAGCTCTGGAAGCTGGCTTGTCTGCTGCCGGCATTGATGTTGTGCTGACAGGTCCCATTCCAACCCCTGCCATTGCCTACCTGACCCGCACTTTTAATGGTTTGGCCGGCATAGTCATCAGCGCGTCTCACAATCCCTTTTATGACAATGGCATTAAGTTTTTTGGGGGTAATGGCAGCAAACTTGCCGATGACGTTGAGCTACGTATAGAAGCGTTGCTTGATCAGGATATCAGTGGGATAAATTCCTTCCGCCTGGGCAAGGTCAGTCGTCTGGATGATGCTGCTGGTCGCTACATTGAATACTGCAAGGCAAGTACTACCCCTCAACTGGATCTGTCACACCTGAAAATTGTGGTTGATGCGGGCCATGGCGCAACCTATCAGGTGGGTCCTGCTGTTTTCAGGGAGCTCGGCGCTGATGTGGTGGTCTCAGGCGATAAACCCGATGGCCTGAATATCAATGACGGCTGTGGTTCCACCTGTCCTGAAGGGTTGGCAGCGAAGGTAAAAGAAACGGGAGCTGACCTGGGTATTGCCTTCGACGGTGATGGTGATCGCGTCATTATGGTGGATGAGCAAGGCAATGTTGTCGATGGTGATGAGCTGCTGTTTGTGATTGCCGTCAGCCGCAAGCAACAGGGCACGCTGAAGGGGGGGGTTGTCGGTACCTTGATGACTAATCTGGGTATGGAGAAAGCGCTGGAAGCTCAGGAGATTCCATTTGCCCGCGCAAAGGTAGGAGACCGTTATGTGAACGAACTGATGTCAGAGCGGGGCTGGCAGATCGGTGGTGAGTCTTCCGGGCATATTATCTGCCGTGACGTGTCAACCACAGGTGATGGTATAGTTGCAGCACTTCAGGTGATTAAAGCCATGTCTCTTTCGGGCAAGCCGTTGAGCGCATTGCGTCAGGGAATGAGCAAATTCCCACAGACAATGATCAATGTTCACGTGGCTAAACGCAAGGATTTAATGAGTGTGCCTGCCATTACCGAGGCCGTGGCCTCATCGGAAACAGCGCTGGCTGGCAGGGGACGTGTTCTGTTGCGCCCCTCGGGAACGGAACCTGTGATTCGCGTTATGGTGGAAGGTGAAAATGCCGACGAAGTGAAACGCCACGCAAAACAGCTTGTAGCAGTCGTAGAAAAAGCGCTGGCTTAAGCCCCTTGAGCGGCTACAAAGCGTTAGGAGCCTGTCGGACTTATGCTTTCGGGCATAAAAGACAGGATTAACGTTGGGCTTTTTCCGGTGGGCACACCTGCCGGTCTTCAGTTTCGAGCCGGTCAATCTCTTCCCGGAACTGGTTAAGGTCTTTAAAGTGTTTATAGACTGAAGCAAAGCGAATATAGGCAATTTCATCGAGCTGTTTGAGTTCATCCATCACGGCCTCACCGACCACCCGCGACGGCAGCTCGCGCTCGCCCGTGGCTCGCAAGCGCAATTTAATGCGACTGATGGCCTCTTCCAGTCGCTCAACACTCACAGGGCGCTTCTCCAGGGCTCGAACCATGCCGGCACGGAGTTTTTCTTCATGAAAAGGCTCGCTGGAACCGTCCTGCTTGACCAGCCGGGGAATCACCAGTTCAGCGACCTCGTAGGAAGTAAAACGCTCGCTGCATGTCTGGCACTCCCGTCGTCTGCGAACCTGGTTGCCCTCAGCAACCAGCCGTGAGTCAATAACCTTGGTGTCTGCGGCACCACAATACGGACAATGCATGATTTATATTTTAACCTTACTCTTTGCAGAGATGGTACCTGCAATGGTTGACATCCTCCCCGACGTGAACGACGGGGATTCCTGCTACCAGACGGCAATGCCCTGGGGTAGCGTATCCCTTACCAGTAGCGGTACACGCCTTATTCGACAATTTGCTCTACCTTTCGGATTGTTGAGATACACGGGCAGAAAGCGGAGGTATTTTACTTGTTACTTTTCCTGTCAGGTAGCGTAATCGCTGGAAACGCCTGACAGATAGAGAATACAATAAATGGCTTGCCTTACAAGCCTCGCTTACATCCCCGCACCAGAGAGGGTGTCGCGAAACGCTGAAATACACCCCGCACCGTCATCCTGTACAGGGAATGTACAGGAACCACATTCTATGGAAGGCGCTCTAACCACACGCATCATGGGGGGGTAGTGATTCACGTCCTTGTGGCATAGATCCCTTACAATCCCTGTACGGGATGACGACGGAGAAAATTAAGCGTTTCGCGACACTCTCCAGAAGTACTCCAGAATTACTCCAGAAGTACTCCAGAAGTACTCCAGAAGTACTCCAGAAGTACGGGGTTTTACGCGATTTCGATAAAATACGTCGATAAAAAGGCTGATATTCGTTTTTTTCGTCAAATATGACCGACAAAAGCCAATCCTTTTCATAGTCGTCATGCGTATCAGCAAAATGCCGGTTTTTTTATCCGGCAACCCCCTTGATTTTACTGGGCTACAGCCGAACCAGTGCCGAATTATAAAAAAATTCTATTTTTTACTATGAAAAACATAGTGTTGCAAGCGTTGCGGTGCTTAGGCAGTCACTTGCCGGTCGTCCCTCGAGTAGGAAGTAAGTCGCTGAAATTTATGAATTTTCCTGAAACGTTCTCTTATTTTTAATGATTAGGTATAAGCACTTGTTGAGTAAAAGATATTTATAAAATATTGTTTTCATTCCTCTACAGCAACAAGTAATTCTTAGAGGTTTTATAAAAAAATTATAAAAGGTGATATCATGAACTCTTCTACCCCTAAAAAGCTTAAAGTAATTAAAACCAACTCAACTTCTTGGTCTCGTGCCCCACGTTCATAAAATTCATGCGTGATACAATGCTTTTTCTTGATCAGGAAGAAATACCCGTTATTAGCGTCGCTCATGCTTGTTCTAACAATAATAACTGCGTACTTTCTAGAAGAGCTATAAATCCAATAATCACGCTAAGTACATGACCAAATGAAAATATATATTTTCTTGCTGGCACACCTTGCAAGACCTGTAGATCAACTTGAAAAGCAAATGGTCATGTACTTAATACAATTAATTCAAGAAACTGAACCTAACCATACACAAGCGCTAAGAAGCGCTCTGGAAAATGGGCTATGACAAAAAAACTACTTCTCGGTAATTCTTTGGTCATGTACGCAGATCTTGCGGTGTATGTGGTTTACTCATTACTTATATTTGATATATCAGAGTCCGTACCTTTGTCAGGAGCTGTATTTGGGGCTTTTGTATTACCGTCATTAATAAGCCCTTTATTCGGAAACATTATTGATAATAGCAATCCAAAATTTTTAATTGCTGGTTCTAATGCAATTGTTGCGATACTAACTACACCACTATTATTCACCGAAAATCATACTTCTATTTTTTTTGCTTATCTTTCTGCTGCTGCTCATGGTTTAAGCTACTCTCTCTATTCATCAGCTAAAGCTAGAATTGTCGTAAACTCCTATCCTTACGAAAAAGTAGGATCGATCAACGCCAAACTTAACTCTACTAGAGAATTAGCCAGGATAGTATCTCCTTTAATTGGTGCTACTATTTACAGTATTTGTGGTGTTTTTTTCTTTATCTTAACACAGTTGATTATTTTAATCCTATCCAGCCTATTTTTCATACGCCTTCCTTTAATGAATTACTTATTAAAAGAGCAAACCAATTTTTCCTCTTTTAAGGGTATTATGGATGGTGTTAACTACCTGGTAAATCATTTTACGCTCAGGTACTTTATAATTACTATTTGTATTAGTTTACTGATATCTGGATTCTACGAGGTATCACTAATTCAGTTTATTAATGATTTATCCCTCCCATCTTCTTTTTTAGGATCATTAATATCAATACAAGGAGCAGGCGCATTGATTGGAAGCCTTCTTTGTATTAGATTTAAAACCAGTGATGCTATGAGCTTAGTCACTAGTGGAATGCTAATACAAGGTCTCGGGATGTTTTTACTCCAATATGACCACCTTTACCCGATATACATCAGTTGTCTATTATTTGGGTTTGGCGCGCCTATGGTATTAATAGGGATGGATACTACAAGTCAAACATTGACTCCATTTGAGCTCCAAGGCAGAGTTAATTCAGCTATAGGCGCAATCACATGCTTACCTTTAGTGATTTCATTCCTTATTGCCGGTGCTGTAATTATAAATATAGGAAGAGGTTACACATCAATAATACTCCTTCTTGTCAGTATGGTCTGTGCTGGATGTATTGGTCGCATAAAAAATTCATTCCAAAGCCAGCAAGATTTTTGTAATAAAATCAGTTAAAACAATTACCCAACTCATCACCCTTCATAAAATGGCAAGTCCGTCTTGTGTTTTTAATGCCATCACCCCATTCACACAATCAGTGCATTGCGCAGTTATCAGTGTGTCGGGTCACTGTTATAGGCATAATGCTAAACAGGCTAGGAGCCTGTCGGACTTAAGGCAATTTCGGCCTGAAATCCAGAAAGAGCGGCCATATTTTCCGATGAATTTGCTTAATAGGTCAACTATTCGCACAAATCCATCGAAAAATCTGACTCGCTCTACTGAATTTCATGCTCGAAAGCTTAAGCTCGACAGGCTCCTGGTAACACTTTCAAAGATTTATGGGAAGTTGAATTCTTTACAACTTAACCTGATAAAATTGTAACTATATATTCAAAATAAGTTCTAGCAAATTACCAGTTCTTACCGCTTCTGATCTATTTTTGATAGTGATCTCAGTTTCGACATAAATAAATTAAAGGGCAGAGCATGATCAAGGTATTTGTACTATCAGAAAAAAATACATTCTTTCTAAACCTCCTCTGTAGCTTGCTGTGTTTTGCCTTGCTTTGTTTTGCAATAAAGACACATTCCTCTTTAATTCAGGAAATAGAGGGTTTGAAAGTGGAGGTTCAAGACGAGAATTTGTGCCCAATTTGCCTGGATATAAAAAAAGATAGTTTTTTTGTATCACCTTCCATATGCAATCATCTTTTTTGCAATGTATGCCTTGGGCATCATCTAGAGATTGCTCAGAGCAGTCGTAAAACGTGCCAATGCCCCCTTTGCCGAGAAAGTTTTACTCAAACAAGACCCAGAAAAGAGGTGGAAATGCATTATGAGCGATTAATATGCCCCGGTTGTCAGAAAGTTTTCTCCCGCGAGGCAATCAATGAGCATCTTGTTTCATGTGAAAAAAATAAACAAACTTACCAAGACAGGGATCAAGAGGTTGAGCAGGCTTATTTGGAGTACCTGGAAAAAAACCCAAAAAAATATGTTTCAAACAATATTGACAGCAGTCATACGACAGCCGCACGTGTGTATGATGAAAATAACCGAATTATTCATTGGACTGTTTTATCGGGAAATAATAAAGATGATGTTTTTTTGGGTTACAGGCATTCTATTTTTATGGACTGTGATAACCCCCCTGAAGTGAGCGTTGTTCAGTTTAATGAGCCGGAAAATGTCTCGGATAATTTTTCGTGCTCTCAATCAAAAGAACTGTTGTGTGTTTCCAGTATGTGTGGATATTTTTCTTTTCAACCAGAAAAAATGCCAGCAGATCTTCAGTTATTGTTAAGCGAGGGTCAAGAAGACCGCATTGAAAAGATGGCTCTTTATCATTCGATAGTAGCTGTCCAGGAAAATCATGGCCCCTTAACACTGGCGCTAACCCCACAGGTAGCGAGTAAGACATTGGATTTAACGAGAGAGCGTCGAAAGGTATTTTTACTCTACAGGATTAATGTACCTGGGCAAAAGGAAGACTATTGGGGGATTCAGGAGGTTGTCAAAGATCGCCGTATCCTTCTCGAACTGTCTGAGGATCTCAGCGTTATTGAACCGGCTGCCATGACCGAACAACAAGAACGGCAGATACAGGAATCAGCGGGCTACAGTGTCAGGGATAATGCTACCAATAGTGTTCGATGTGAGTTGTATCTTTTTTTCGATCCCAGTTATATATACCCTGATGCTTTGTCAAGCATCGGTCGTCCATCATACGATGTTACCCCTACTCAAACGTATCCGAAAAGCCATCAATTTGTTTCAAAAGCGTTCGATACCAAGCGAAAATATATGGTAGCAAGGGGGAGCGGGGGGATTGTTTTTTGTGATGGCGCTGAAGGAACTGATGACTGTGACTCTCCTGTATCTCCTGTAAGAGACGTGTGTGACTCTGTTGGGCATAGCTTTGAAACTCAGGCAACAATGAAGCTTTTAAGCCGTGGGTTTAAACTATCTGAAAAATTGTGCAGACCCGCCAAGGATCGTGTAAATGGACATTCCCTGATTTTAATGAGCCAATCTGTTGTTTTTTTAGATATCGTTTATTCAGGTTTTCCGGTATCACCGAAATCAATTCCTGCTCCGTTACTCAGTGAAATAGCAGAGCAACAACGAAAGATACTCCACTCCATAAATAAAGAAGCGGATAAATAAAACCTGTAAATTTTATACGGTACGATTTATGGCGTTTTATGCTCGAAAGCATAAGTCCGACAGGCTCCTAGCTACAGCAATGAGCACGACAAACCAGGGAGAACAGTTTGTCATGCTCATTATGGTGGTCATTTTTTAAAAAACAAACCTTGCCTGAAGCATAAAATGATCAGAAAGCTCAATATCACCATAATGATATAAAGAGACATTTTTTGAGGGTTCATACATACGAGGGTCATCTAATGCTCTGAGAACTGTGACCTGCTCAGTAACTTTTGATGGGGCAAGGTAATGACTAACAGGAATAATGTAGTCTATAAGAGATTTAGCCGTTTCTTTTGGGGATATCATTAAATTCAGATCTGAGTCGTTACTGTATTTTGGATTTTCATTTATACCGTTACCAACCCATTGATCATCCAAAGACAGTGCGTCCTTAAGTATACTGAAGTCAGACTTTTCATAAAAATCTGTATTTAAATCACCGACCAATATGAGAGGATTACTACTTGATATGTTCAAATCCCGATTATTAATAATATGTTTCCTTATTAAGGAAAACTCTTCATGTCTGGCAGCGATAGCTTTTTTATCACCTCCAGACTGCACATGCGTAGCGATAATATTGTAAAAACGCCCGCCTTTCTTTATTCTTACAAAAGCAGCGCCTTTGTTAGAGAAATAGTCTGCATTAACCAGCCGCTGATGATCCTGGTAATTTAAAAAATATTTTTTTACTATAGGGTATTTGCTGAGTATCAGCAGACCACTATACAAAGGTTTAAGGTATGAATGTCTGGGTATTGGGCTGTATGAATAAGGGTATTCTTTTTTAAAGCCAGCAATTAACTTATCCCTGATCTTTTTGTCCCACGCCTCTTCAAATGATAAAATGTCCGCATGTTTAAGAGTGTCACTTTTAATCATATAACTTATACGACTATTCATTTTATTCAAATCAAGCGCCGTGCCTATATAATTAGGGAATGCCTTGATATTATAGGCGTTAATGGTGAGTTCATTGTCTTTTGACGAATGTAATATAACGGGTGCTTTATCTAAAGCCAGGTACAAGCTATCAACCCCTTGCAAGGAGGTAAAATGATCTTTTTCTGCCACGGCGTATAAGGTGTATGTTTCGTTGTCAGGTGTTTTAAACGCATGTTTCCCTATCACACCGGGTGTTACTTCGCCTTTATCATTATTGCTGTCTAATAAAGTATACTGTTGACCGTTAATAACAGCACTGACTGACACAATATGAAAATCTTTGTCGGCGCCTTCCATCCTAGTCAAAAAATAGCCTTGTATTTTGTGCTTCTCGTCGGAAATAGTATTTTTTACTTGGCGCGCGTTCCCGGCCTCCGCGCCTTCTTTGACGGAAGCGACACGCTTTCTTTGGTAGGCTTTCAATGGACCGTCAATCGCGGCATGACACGAAACGTCAATACCTGTGCCACATGTACTTTCAACAGTAATGGGTGAGGGCGTATTGTCCATCAGATAAACATCATAACTGGCAAATACATTTTGACAAAATAAAAATATAGCGATCAATAGATACTTGTACATAAGACACCAAAGCCAGTATTTTTAAAAAACCAGAACCGGGTACGAAGAATCTCTTTAGGATTATTAACAAAATATAACCCTGAAAACTGAAAATCTGTCATTACGCTCGACATTTTTTACTTTTATTTTACAGGTAAATTTAGCCGGTCTCTTGTAAACGAATGTCATTATTTGTAAAAGATTTTAAAAGACTGTCAAAGCTATTAAAACAAGGATTTTAATACCTGAGCTGACAGTGTTGCCAGTCGCCCAGATCGACCAGATAGACATGGCCCAACTTGCCATGAATCGAGGTGTTCCATGATTTGAGCAGGGTAATAAAGAGACGTTCAAGTGAATAGAAGCCACAGACTCACCGTGTTCAAGATATAGGTATAAGTTACTATACAATTTTGGTAAATACGTTACACTGGAATAGTGCTCTCAGAACGGATTCGTCTTACCTGCACGAGGATGATCCGTTCGAAGTGGCAGATCTCACTGAGGGAACAGTGCGATCTATTTCATCAGGCATTGGTGTAAGGAGGGGCCCCCCATGAGCCATAACAAGTACAAGAGCCTGCAAGATCTGGTAGACAATTATATTGAGTCTGGACTATCTGCAAGGGAATACGTGGAGTGCTGCGTAGATTCTGGCGATATCAGTGCTGCTGAAGCGCTTAAGCTATTATCTATTCTAAGAGACGCTCAGTCTGTCACATTCAAGTTGGCTGAAGTGAATGATGATAGCTTTTCCGGTCTGAAAATGACGCTGATGCGAAAGAGCGATGAGCTGGATGTGAATGAGCCTCCACTGTTTAAAATTGCTATCAATGAAAGTCTGAACTCAGACCGGGAGGAAGTCATTGATATTCTGCAAAAGTTTGCGAAGGAGCTTGCCGTGCTGGCAACCAGGGACGAACTCCCCGAGGCCGAAGCCATAGACACTCTTGATGATTCACCTGAGGAATGGCTTGATCACCCCAATATTATGCCTGCTAGCGATACTCGTCATTGAAAACATCTGAAATGTCCGGCTGTTGCACAGGATTAACCGGACAACCTTCCTCCTGCTTCTCTTTTTTGTAAAAGAAAGTCCTGACACTTTTCAACATTACCCAATAGCGCTCTGTTGCCAGGCGTTCATTTTCCTGCATAGAAAACTGCCACCGTTTATGGAAAAATAAAGCGCGTAAACTTCACAGAAGTCTTTAATTTACGCGCTTAGCCTTCCTGGCGCTTCTGTTGAGACGTTTATAAACAAGCTTCTTAGCGACAGTGCTATACAACCGGACATGGGCCTCTGCTAACAGCCTGCCCAAGGAGCCTGTCGGACTTAAGACAATTTCGGCCTAAAATCCAGAAAGTGTGAGAAAGTGCGAGAAAGTGCGGCCAGAATTTCCGATCAATTCGCTTAAATAGGTCAACTATTCGCACAAATTGATCGAAAATTCTGACTCGCCCTGCTGAATGTTATGCTCGAAAGCATAAGGCCGACAGGCTCCAAGGTCCTGATCCTCGAGTATCGTACCTATAACTGTTATAAGTCGATGGCGACAACCCAAAAAAGTGTACTTTTAGCCTTATGATCAGTCGAGTATTAATGCTACTACCGCTAGTTACTCTGCTTTTCTCCCAAAGCAGCTTGGGATTGAGCAGCCCTTGGGTCATCAGCCCACAGCAACCTGATATAAAAGTCAGACTGCTTATCAGTGGAGAGGTCGACCCTGTCTCAAAAACCGTAATGGCCGGTCTTGAAGTAAAGCTTGCCGATTCCTGGAAGACTTACTGGCGTTCACCGGGTGAAGGAGGGGTGGCTCCGAAAATCACCTGGCAACCTTCTGATAATATCAATACCATTGACTGGCTTTGGCCACTGCCCAAACGGTTTGAGCTGTTGGGCTTCCATACACTGGGGTATCAAAACGCCGTTGTTTTTCCACTGTTGATCAGGGTTCACCGGTTAGACAAACCAGTCACTGTCGTCGGCAGGCTGGAGCTTCCTTCCTGCACCACAGTCTGTATTTTATCGGACTATAGTCTTAACCTGACGTTTACCCCTTCGATGCTTCAGCCTGACAGTGATGCTGCGTTTCTGATCAATAAGGGCGTGTCAGCAACCCCCAGAAGTGATAAAAACATCGCCACACACCCTATAGTCTCAGGGATTCATGATGTACAGGCATTTTGGGACAAAAGTAGTAGCACCTTGCGTATTATTGCGGAAACTACCCAGGCTCAGAACAACGCAGATGTCATAGTGGAGTCAGATAATACTGATATTTCGTTTGGTTTACCTAACCTTCACTGGCGTGGGGCACAATTAACGGCAACAGTAAAAGCCAGCAATTGGCTCAGGGAAGCCAATCTGGCCAACACATCTGTTACCGTGACCATTAAAAATGGTGATGATGCCCTTGAGAAAACTATCAAGGTGCAACCGTCCTCCTCATCGCTAAATAGTCAGTCCCTGCTTTCCATTCTTGTCTTTGCCTTGCTTGGCGGCCTGATTCTCAACCTGATGCCTTGTGTATTGCCTGTACTGGGCCTCAAGCTAACCACACTGGTTGAGGCTTCGAGGCAACCCCGCCAGCGAGTGCGCCAACAGTTTTTAAGCTCAGCGGCAGGCATTCTGTTTTCATTCTGGTTACTGGCCGGGGTACTGTTGCTTCTTAAATTAACAGGAACCCAGATTGGCTGGGGTATTCAATTTCAGAACCCCTGGTTTATTGGTTTTATGGCCTTAATCACCACAGGCTTTGCGGCCAATTTAATGGGATTGTTTGAAATCAGGCTTTCTTCCGGGTTTTCCACGAAAATAGCGACTGCTGGCGATGACAGTTGCAGAGGGCATTTTATCCAGGGCGCGTTTGCCACATTACTGGCAACACCGTGCTCAGCGCCTTTTCTCGGTACCGCTGTTGCCTATGCACTGTCGACGACCGCATTAAACCTTATCATTATTTTTACGGCATTAGGTCTCGGGCTGGCAACACCTTATCTTCTGGTTGCACTGAGTCCCGCCCTGGTGCGCTTTCTGCCCAAACCTGGCCGGTGGATGCGCCATTTAAAAATCCTACTGGCTCTCATGTTGACCGGCACCAGCTTATGGCTCATTAACTTGCTGCAAACCTACCTTTGGGCACCCTGGTTATTAATGGCTTTCTGCATTCCAACGGTTCTGTTTACCTTTTTGCTATTAAAACAGGTTTTACAGCGCGGCAAAAAAAGTATATTGTTCATAGCCTCGTCGGTTCTGTCTCTGGTCATTGCTCTGGTTTTCAGTTGGTCTACAGGCATCTTGCAGCCAAGTGAAAACAACAAACCCGCCCTTCCCTGGCAACCACTTTCTATGTCTATGATTCAAGCAGCCGTTGCTGAAGGGAAAGTCGTTTTTGTGGATATCACCGCTGATTGGTGTTTGACCTGCAAGGCCAACAAAATTCGCGTACTGGATCGCGCGCCTGTTTTCGATGCCCTGCAACAAAACACTGTGGTGCTAATGCAAGGTGACTGGACAAGACCATCTGATACCATCAACGAGTTTCTGAACAGTCATGACCGCTATGGTGTTCCTTTTAATATTGTATACGGCCCCGGTGCCCCTCAGGGGATTCCACTGCCGGAACTTCTTTGTAGTGACAAGGTGATGACCGCTTTGCAACAAGCTTCCAGTCAATAAAAAGGAATATTCACCTATGAAAAAACTGCTAATAATGTTTTGCATGTGCAGCCTGTCCCTGGTAACTCAAGCTGATTCCCTGACCCCTTCTCAGCAAAGCGAGGTTCGTTCTTTGGTTCGAGAAACCCTGATCAAACATCCTGACATTATCGTAGAAGCTATTAACGAACTGCAAAAGCAAAAGCAGCAGGAGCAACAGGGGAGGGTGCAAGCTGTTTTGGATGCTAATAAAGCAACCCTTTTCTATGACCGGCAAGATCCATACCTTGGCGCTGAAAAACCAGCATTAACCATTGCTTACTTTTTCGATTTTAATTGTACCGTCTGTAAACGCCAGGAGGTTGAGATTGAAAAAACGCTGAAAGCATTCCCTCAGGTACGGGTCGTCTACAAAGATTTACCCATTTTGGGGGAAAGCTCGTGGGAAGCGTCTGAAATGGCATTAGCTGTGCACGAAAAAGACCCGAAAAAGTATGCTTTAGTCCATAAAAAACTCACCTCCAAACCGGGGAAACATGACAGCCAGTCCATTTCAGCCGCTTTAAAATCAGAAGGCTTTGATGTGAATACACTTAAAAAAGGTAATACAAACAGTTTTGACAAACAATTGAATAAAAACATACAGCTGGCTACTCTGTTAGGTATTCGAGGTACCCCCGCACTGGTTTTCCCTGATAAAGTGGTAGTCGGTTATGTCGATGAAAAACAACTGGCTGCAATGATAAAAGAATGGCTAAAGCCCCATAGCTAATTTAAAAATATTATTTACAAAGAGCGACTTTACAGCGCTCTTTGTATCAAGGTGAAATTAACCCGGCTTTGCAGGGTAAAAAGATAAAAAATTTTAGTCAGATTGACGCATTTTAGCCCTGCTAAAAGGCTGATAGCTTTACCGGATGTATAAATTTTGATCAAAGCGGACTCTAGGGCACTTCCAAGAAATACCAAAGAAAATGAACGTCTTTTTTATTGGCAGTTTGCTCAAAAATGCACCAACTCAGCAGTCATTTCGACCCACGCTTACTTATTTTCTATTGAATGTTTATGTTTCTGTTCTTCCCAGCTCTGAGACAATGCAGTCTTTACGATCTTTGCCAGTGCGCTGCAGGAACTCAGAAAACTCAGCAGGAATCCTGCCAGTAGTCACACCTTCCCAATTAACAGAATTGCCGTCTTTTGTTTCGTAGGAGAAAACAAAGCGCTCACGAGGCTTATGCTTGCGAGTCGACGTGCCAACACTGATCGCACCTAAGTCTTCCAGCGAAAGGCCCAGTTCTTTCATTTGATTAACAACAGCTTCAACGGCTTCACGCTTTCGGCTTTGTTGTTGTTGTTGTTCATGCTGAAGCTGCAGCTTCTCATCATAAATGCTCTCAATACGGCTAACCACGCGCTGTAAGTCTTCTACGTGCATATCCTGAAACAGTTTACGCATCTGTACTTTAGACTTGAGAATATCAATCGCTTCTTCAAAAATATTCATTCTATACCGACCAGTCTTTAATAAAATATGCTGGGTAAATCAAGGCAGGGTAATTCACTACTGAACAAGACCGCCTGTAACCTTATGATAGCGGAATCTTATTTCATAGTCACCCCGATTCATCACTATACCAAAATAGTATTCTGTAAATTTAAGGAATTATACGCTGCCGGTTGCCATTAAATCATTTCCTCCATCGGGGACGCTTGTTAAATGCCACAGAAAAATAAAGCGCTAATTGTGAGGTAATGGATCATGAATTAGACGGTGTTATGAAAAACAGTAAGGTACCTATAGACATTGAGCGCTAACTATGCGAAAGCGATAGACAAAATTTCCAGCTTGGGTTTGCCTGGACGCTTTTTAAACCTGCATTCAGCCGTTGAATAGCCCTTATACGCGAAAATCAGTACCCGATGAGATCACCCCAGCGCCTGTTTTGACCTTGTGTGCTACTAATATAACAAAAGCAAAGTGACAATAAGGAGTTGCTTGTGCTCTGCCAGCCATTATTATGAATGCTATTTTCTCATAAGATGGATAGATTATGCATCCCCTTGCTGGTCAACCTGCCACCAGAGATGTTCTGGTCAATATTCCTCGTTTAGTCAGTGACTACTACATAAACCAGCCCGACACTGATAACCCACTTCACAAGGTTGCCTTTGGCACGTCAGGACACCGTGGGAGTTCGTCGCTGTGTACCTTTAACGAGGCGCATATACTGGCTATCAGCCAGGCAATTTGTGATTACCGGGTTCAGCAAGGTATCACAGGTCCCATCTTTTTAGGTATTGATACGCATGCGCTGTCTGAACCCGCGATGACCAGTGCTGTTGAAGTCTTTGCGGCTAATCATATGGAAACAGTGATTCAAACGGGTCGAGGCTATACGCCAACGCCGGTTATCTCCCACGCGGTTGTGTCCTTCAATCGTAAAAACACCCGCCATGCGGATGGTGTTGTTATCACGCCTTCGCATAATCCGCCGTCTGATGGCGGGTTCAAGTACAACCCACCCCATGGTGGGCCTGCAGAAACAACCGTGACACGCTGGATCGAACAACGCGCTAATACGCTGATCAGGGAAAGTTTAACATCAGTCAGGCGCATAAATTTTACCAAAGCAATAACATCTGGTTTCGTCACTGAGCAGGATTTTATGCCATCGTATATTCAAGACCTTGATGAGGTGGTGGACATGAAAGCCATCAGGGATGCCCGCTTAAAAATAGGTGTTGATCCACTAGGGGGGGCCGGGTTGTATTATTGGGAACCTATTGCTGAATACTATGGGTTGAACATTGAGGTTGTCAGTAAAAAAATAGATCCTACCTTCTCATTTATGCACCTGGACAAAGACGGCAAAATCCGAATGGATTGCTCCTCTGCCTGCGCTATGGCCGGATTGATTCAATTAAAAGATACATTCGATATTGCCGTTGGCAATGATCCCGATTTTGATCGCCACGGCATTGTGACACGCGAGTACGGCTTACTAAACCCTAACCATTACCTGGCGGTTGCCATTGACTATTTGTTCCACCACCGCCGTGACTGGCCAGCACAGGCAAAAGTAGGCAAAACCATCGTCTCAAGCAGCATGATTGACCGTGTCGCTGTGGGGCTTCAGAAACAGGTAGCCGAAGTTCCTGTTGGTTTTAAATGGTTTGTGGAAGGGCTGGCAACCAATACCATGGCTTTTGGCGGAGAGGAAAGCGCCGGCGCAGCCTTTCTGCGCAAAGATGGCTCGACCTGGTGTACCGATAAAGACGGTTTTATCATGGCGCTATTAGCGGCTGAAATCACCGCGGTCACCGGCAAAGACCCTGGAGAGCACTATAAGAACCTCGCTACCCGTTATGGCGCACCTGTCTATCAACGTATAGAAGCCCCTGCCACTGATGTACAGAAAAACCGATTAAGCCAGCTAACCCCGGAACAACTTAAGGCTGACACTCTCGCGGGTGACCCTGTTATGACTACGCTCACCCATGCGCCATGGAATAATGAAGCCATTGGCGGACTCAAGGTGACCACTGAAAAAGGCTGGTTTGCTGCCAGACCTTCAGGGACTGAGCCAGCGTATAAGATCTACGCGGAAAGCTTCGACGGTGAACAACACCTGGAGCAAATCCAGTCAGAAGCGCAAGCTATGGTTTCCGAGGTGGTGGATAAGGGCTGAAGAACGGGGCGTGGGATGTTTCTGTCAGGGCACATCCCGCTACTTGCCTTTGAAACGACTTGCTGGTTGATATACCCGTAACGCTCACACCTGAAATAACGGGAGAGCGTCAGCGGTTATGCGATTGTTGTGTTTTTTCCTCTGTCAGCCAAGGGCGTCGGTATTGCAAAACTACAGCGCTCTGCCACACCCTTTATAGGTTTGACCACCATAATGAACCGTCACTGAAGTATCAAAAGGTTCACCACTGATGGTGTCATTACAGGCTTTACCCTCAATTTGCACTGTTATTTGCTGATGACCATTGTTGAGGCGATAGGTGGAAGTGCGCTTACTGGCATCTGTGACAGGCTTGGTGGTTTTGAACAGGGCACGGGTTTTGCCGTGATCGCCCACAAACACGGTATTCCCCTGAAGGCTCAATTCCAACGTCCAGCCGGGCTTATTACCCGCTGCCCGAAAATCAGCCCCCCGTAACTTAGCCTCAACCCAGACAGCTTTTTCAGGCTGGTTACGGCATTGCTCCGGGCGTTTATCATTCACTTGAAACATTCCGTTATTGCCTTTTCCCCACAGGCTATACTCACCATTAGAGAATATAGCGGCACCATCGGCTGTTTCTTTGCGTACCAGCCGCTTGGCGCCTTCAGGTAAAAAAATCCAGGCTTCGTCCTTTTGTACATTGACCGGGAACTCATAACCACCTGTACACAACATATACAGGGCACGGCCTTTCATGGAAGCACTCGGAAAACTGTCCTCGGCAGGCGGCACGCCCTGCACCGGTTCCACTGGTTTTTGTGGCTGGCTGCTACAACCTGTTAACAGCAGCACAAGCAGAGCACAGACTACTTTCGTCATTGTTATTCACAACTATAGCGGTGTTATTTACTGGGGATTATACCGTGATTTGCCAAAAACACGCCCTTTTCTTTCATGATGTCACAGAATCCCGACATCTTTCTCCTGGACGGTAATGCCCTGGTGCAGCGTATCCCTTCACAAAGGGTAGACCTGATTAAATGCTAGTATTTTTTTAAAATGAGGATAAAACTCATGGCTAGGAGCCTGACCGAGAATAGCGCCCGTAGCGAGGATTACGAGAAATTGAGGATAAAAATTTCTGCTTCTGAGGATAATAGTGGGGCTATTTGACGAAGAACCAGGAATTTTTAGACCAATTTATCGCAACCGCAGTAGGGTAGTCTATTCTCGGACAGGCTCCTAGGAGCCTGTCGGGCTTAAGCTTTCGAGCATGAAACTCAGTAGAGCGAGTCAGATTTTTCGATGGATTTGTGCGAATAGTTGACCTATTTAAGCAATTTCACCGGAAAATATGGCTGCTCTTTCTGGATTTCAGGCCGAAATTGCCTTAAGTCCGACAGGTTCCTGGTGTGTGTATAGAGTTGCATTTGAAGGAAATCGCAAAAGCCACAGTGGCAGCCCGATACTCTGGTTGGTTCCGGGCGTTTATTCCTGACAATGTATCATGTTGATCAGGGTAACTTCTCTCAGGGGATTCACCAAGGCTCAAAACTTAATGTCTAACCTGAGGTTGTAAAAGGTTATATAAATGACATCACTTTATAGAAAAACGCTTTTTATTTTATGGATGCTTTTAATGCATCGTGTGGCAACAGCTGATGATATTACCGTGACTAACCTGCCTTCAGGTTATTTTCCAGTGTATTTGTTAGCATTAACCTGGTGGCCAGAGTATTGTACGACAATTAATGAATATAACTGTAGTCAGTTATCCGGCAAATATACACAAACACATATAGGACTGCATGGTTTATGGCCACAATATTATAGAATACCAGCAACTTATCCTACTTATTGTTTAGATAGTCCAGGTGGTGACGCTTTTGATAAAAACAAACTAACTCAGGAAACATGGCAGCATTATCAATCGCTTGTGCCTTTTGATGCTGAGCAATTAGCTCAGCATGAATGGGCTAAACATGGGACTTGTAGTGGTTTAACACAGCAACAGTTTTTCCAAAAAAGTATTCAGGCAGCCATGCTTACACTCGGTACGCCAATAGGGTTTCAATCTTATATTGGTAAATCATTGTCCTATACTCAACTAGCTAATTTTTTTGGTGGAGTGGATAGAGTAGAGCTTATTTGTGACTATGACAGCACTGATGATAAATATTATTTTTCACAAGTTATAACAATCTGGGATAAAAATACAAGTAAACCATTAAGTAATCCCGGATTTGAATCAAGTTGTCCCAAAAACAAGCCTATCTACATTCGTTCTGTGGGTAATCCATCAAAAAAATAAACACAAATTAAATTATTTGTAACGATTTTTTTCTTATTAAACGTGTCTGAAAAGAAAGCTTTGACATCCTCCTCCAGCTAGGTCGCTGGAGGATTCCCATTACTGGGGCGTTACTTTCTTGCGAGTTTACGCGGGTTTCTGCTTCCACGTTACAGCCACGAGGGACTTACATTAACTCCACAGACTTTACTTCCCCTCTGCCTGAGGGTAGGTCTTCAACGACGGAAAGAATATTAGCGGAATGTTAGACGAAATTTACCTCCCGCCTGGCTCGGCGGGAGTACTCCTTCGGAAACGGATAGAATTAATAGGTATAAACAACTACTGCCGACTGGCGCTTTTTTCCGGCATTATACGAACCGAAATCAGTTGAATACGCTTTATCTCTTGCAGAACATACCGTCCAAAGAGACACCTTAGGGACACTTGAAAAGCTGCTCCTATTATCGTAAGCTCCTGTTTCCTTAAATAAGGGCTAGGTAGCTCAGTTGGTTAGAGCACAGCACTCATAATGCTGGGGTCGGCAGTTCAAATCTGCCCCTAGCTACCATTTCAAGTGTTTTAGCACGTGGTTTTAAGGTTTTTACTGGGGTATCGCCAAGCGGTAAGGCATCAGGTTTTGATCCTGACATGCGGAGGTTCGAATCCTCCTACCCCAGCCAAATAAAAAAGCCTCTCAATTTGAGAGGCTTTTTTATTGCCTGCGCAATGTCTGACCATTGAACGCTTCAGCGTTCAGTGGTCAAAAAAGTTACTTTAAGCGACTGAGTAGAACTCGCTGCTTCTCAACCCACCGGCCCATCAGCTTTTTACCGCGGGTAGTGTCGATTTACAGCCCAGGCAAATTTTTTAGAGTGACGACACTGCTTGTTGGAGTAAAGCTTGGTGGTAGAGTCCATAACTTTTCCCCAGGCCAGTATGCGGTTTACACTGCCCAGCAGTATGTCTTAAAGGGTGGAAGCGTCTGGTTCCACTAGGAGCCTCTCGGTATCACTGTCTGATTTGCCTGACAGTGACCCCTACAGAGAATCAATACTTAACTAACCCAGATATTTCATAAACTGCCCTTAGAGCCGCAAGGAGCAAGCAAGGCCAGGAGCATGTTTATGAAATATCCGGGCTAAACCACCGGGAAAAAACGTGCTGCAAATCCTGATGCCCAAAGCCAAACCCTGCCTGTACGATTTTTTCAGGGACAACGTACTGTCCCCCTGTGACCAGGACAGAGGATTCACCTAACAGTAACTGTAATAACTTGGCAGGCATAGTCAGGATGGTGGGTCGTTTTAATGCATTTCCCAGTGCCCTGGTAAAGCTTTCGTTACTCACAGGCTGAGGGGCAACGGCATTGAAGACGCCCTGGCACTGCGGATGCTCCAATAAAAAAATTAACAAACGTACCATGTCGTCAAGGTGTATCCAGGACATTATTTGCTGACCTGAACCTATCACTCCCCCCAGTCCCAGACGAAAAGGGGGCAACATTTTTTTCAGAGCGCCACCTTTGGGATGAAGAACGATGCCTGTGCGCACAATGCATGTTCTCACGCCCAGTTTTTCAGCCAGGCGGGCTTCTTGTTCCCAGTCAGCACACAACTGTGCGGCAAAATCTGTACCTGGGGCGTCATTTTCAGTCAACTGTTTTTCCAGAGGCCGCGAGCCATAATAGCCAATGGCTGAGCCGCTGATGAGTACTTTCGGCAGTGTTGTCCGGGTTTCCATCCAGCAAACTAACGACTGAGTCAGAGCAATACGGCTGTCCATCAGAGCCTGCTTACGTGACAGTGTCCAGCGCCCGTCCATAATCCCTTCACCGGCCAGATTAACAATGCCATCAAAAACGTCAGATGCCGGGATAACCGATAACGATGAAACCACATTGACAGGGCGTGCCCATCGCTTCTGGACAGCTTGTGCGTTTTGGCGACTTAATACCGTGATAGCCACCTCTGTTTGCAGCAGTGACTCAATCAGTGTTGAGCCAATAAACCCGGTGCCACCAGTTACCAGTATCTTTTTCATTGACATTCACCTGCATCAGGGTTGTTATGGACGGTTTGCCGGATATTCAACGATAGGGCATCAGGGGCAACGCCACTATAAAAAATTCGGCTACTGTCGGTTTTGCATCAGGGACATTCTGGCAAACTGTTATTTTCATCGTTCAAAGGTGACCTGTAATACACTCAGGAAGATTGTGGTGATTGAACCTGTTGAATATGCCCAATGGAAGTGCCAGGTAAATGGGTTGCGGAGACCTGTTTATGCCGGTCAATTTCTTCCCGAATGATATCCAGTAACCAGTGATAAAAAGGGTTTTGACGTTGGCGACTGTGGAAATAAGCCCTGACTTTCAATAAATCAGAAAACTCACCAGGAGTATCAATCATGGTTAAAGAACCACTGATTTCTGGCAAAAATTCCCTGCTGCCAAACATAATCATGTCGGAGGTTTCTATCAACCGAAAAGCAGCATTCAGCTGGCCGATGCATGCCTTGACTTTGGGCTTGTATCCCTGCTGCTTGAAAAGGGTTTCCACTACTGTCACATAACCACTGTAGTTGGAAGACTCATGGATCAGCACAGGTTGTGCTGCTAAAAGATCAAATGTCACTTGTTTTGCCGTTGTCAGAGGGTGCTCCTGTCGGCAGATGATAACCATGGAGGCTTGTGCCAATGTGCGCTGGACCAGGGATTTGGGGTGCTGGTCAATAATGTGAATACCTATGTCCAGCTCTTCCCTCTCGAGTTGTTTGAGTGTGGTTTTGCTCCATAATTCAGAATGGAAGGTTAGCTTTGGCGCCTCTTGTGCCACTCGGTGATACAAGTGGGGTATCAGCCAGCCACCCAACGCCTGAGGTACCGCGATATGCAATCTCCCACCTGCCCCTGTTGGGCAAAAGTGCAAAGAACGCTGGAGCAGGTTATCTAATTGATTAACAATGCCCGGCAACTCATCCATAATGGCATGGACGCGAACAGTGGGTATTAACCCGTTGTTAGTCCGAACAAATAATGGGTCACCCAAAGCTTCTCTTAGCAACCTCAACGAATAACTAACAGCCGGAGGCGTGATGCGCAAGCGCTCTGCGGCCGCTTTCACGCTTCCTTCCTGATAGAGAATGGTTAGTGCACGAAGGTGATTCAATGCAATGTTTTGGATATCCTTGCCAGACAAAATGAATGCTCCAGAGCTGAGGGGCGGCATTGAGGGCTTATCGAACTAAAAGGTATGTTGGGTTTATTGAGCAAATAACAAGGCATGGCCCAATGCGTTCGGCTCTCAAACGCAGTTGTCTTATGTGAATACCCCCGTTTGCAAGTGCCCGTCGCTAGGAGCCTGTCCGAGAATAGACTACCCTACTGCGGTTGCGATAAATTGGTCTGAAAATTCCTGCTTCTTCGTCAAATAGCCCCACTATTATCCTCAGAAGCAGAAATTTTTATCCTCAATTTCTCGTAATCCTCGCTACGGGCGCTATTCTCGGTCAGGCGCCTAGAGCTTTCTTCCTTATTTGAAAGGTATCAGCCGTCTCCCGGGCTCTGCCTGAGCATTACCTTCAGAAGCCCTTATCCAGCTGCGCCTCTTTTTTTAACCCGAAAAGTCCTGACTATAACGGCAGCTTCTCTTATGATATCCACAATGAGGTTAAAATCATAACAGCGACCAGGACACTGCCTTGCGTTTACATACACTTTTTAGAGTCATCATTTAAGGCCATTTTTTTGTCTATTGCCAGATTCTCTGCGCTTAAGCCTTTTATAATTGTTCTATCGTACTTATTTCTTTCCTTTATTCCCGGAGCAGCCCATGCCTGATGAGCTTGTCCTGACAAACTTTGTCAGTTTGACTAACAAGATGGAACTCAATGGCAAGAAACGGAGTCTGAGTATGTAAGCAAACCAATATAAGGTTTTCAGACAGAAGAAGGTGGCATAGCCACTGAATCATAACTTAAGCGTCATGGAGGACTTAATTATGTATTCAACAACTTTACACCCTGTTCATGCATCTACGACTAAGGTATCAGCAGGTGTTGAGTCTGCCAGCGTTTTCCGTCAGCGCACGACTGAAAAAGCCCGTTCAGAGCCTGAGATTCCAGGTGGCATTCCAGGTGGCGATGTACTTAAGAGCGCCGTTCCTCTGGCTCTTCGTGCTGTAGCACCGGTTTCTGCCGTGTTTCTCGGCGCGTTGGGAATGTCCTTACTTGCAGGCAATCCTTTATTAAGCACTGTATTGGTGGCTGTTGCCCCCATGGCATCAGAGCTGGTCAACGGCCTTGCTGATTATATTGAAACGGAAGATTTCAGCAACCTTGAAGCTGCGCTTTTCAAAGCCGGAAACGCAGTGCTGCCAGGCACTGGGGAGTCAGGAAACAAGCGCGCGATGGTCTCTGGTATCGCTACTCCCATGCTAAAGCTGTTAGGTAGCCTGAGTGCTATAACAACACCAAGCCAGGACCATGACCATAAAGCATCTGAAGCAACGCCTGAAAGACCTGGAAAAAAGAAGCGGGTTGTAATGAAAAAAACACGAAAGCCCGTTAACTCGGCTAAAAAAAGAACAAAGGCAAAGGGTGTGAGGAAAACCCCTCAACCTGGGCGACGTGACTTACACCGTGGTATCGCGCCTGAAGACTGGGCTAAAGATACCCCTAAAAAAGTAAAGGGCTGGTTTTCAGATTACCTTGAGCACCCTGCAAGGGGCCTGCTGGTATAAGGCAAAGTATTCAAAACATGACATCAGAAAGAAAGACTGATCTCAAAGAAACGGGTTAACCTTTTTACACTGGATCCTCCACCGGTGTAAAAAGGTCAGCAAGCACAGTTTACTCCTGTAAACTGTGCTTTTTTTTAGTCGGCAATGACAGCTATTTGCCTATTTGCCTATTTGCCTATTTTCATACAGATAAATGGGTAAAGGGAGTATTCTGTGCATAATTATTCACTCGGTAAAGACACCCATGACCCATCCAAAACACGATGCGCTGATCAATGCCTTTAAAAAGATACTGAAAGAAGAGCGGTGTGGCTCCCAGGGACAGATTGCCAATCAGTTGCAGGCCATGGGTTTTGACAATGTGAGCCAGTCAAAGGTATCTCGCCTGCTAAGTCGCTACGGCGCTGTCAGAACCCGAAATGCTTTTGGTGAACTGGTGTATTGCCTGCCGCCAAAGTTAGGGAAAATGGACGCCAATATTGTGGTCAAGGATCTGGTAGAAGAGATTGCTCATAACCATGCATTAATTATTATTCGTACAAGTCCGGGCGCGGCTCAAATGATAGCCCGTCTACTGGACTCAGTTGGCCGCAGTGAAGGTATTCTTGGCTGTGTAGCAGGTGACGACACCATTTTTGTCGCCCCGGTTTGCGCCAATACGATTGAGCAGACAATGGAGCGTGTTAGGGAACTGTTTCACTAGGAGCCTGTCCGAGAATAGCGCCCGTAGCGAGGATTACGAGAAATTGAGGATAAAAATTTCTGCTTCTGAGGATAATAGTGGGGCTATTTGACGAAGAAGCAGGAATTTTTAGACCCATTTATCGCAACCGCAGTAGGGTAGTCTATTCTCGGACAGGCTCCTAGAAGCCTGTCCAGTTTACCCTCAGGCGAAAAGTGTGTCTTACTGAGGTTGGTGAACGCGGCGAGAGCGTTATTACTGATGACCGTAACGGCTGAATAGCCGGGCTGTATCTGACACAGAGGCCCATACAGGCAGCATCCGTATTAAAGTACCACCGGTATGTAGCCAGCTTGCCTTTTTGTGGGTGAGAGGCTAGATTGTACGCGGGGCAGCTGATACGGGCATTACCTGATAACCATTAAATAACCCATCCCCTGTGTCTTGCCGTGGGGCTCAACCGCTTAGGCTAAAAAAATACGCTTGTTTACGCGATCTTTGGTGAGCTTTTTTCGGAGAATCTCACTTTTTAATTTAACTCTCAATGATAACGATCGCTTTTTATTTTTTATCACTGAATGTATAGTGACTTTTCATTATGTGAACCATCTATTCACAAAATAACGATCGGTCACGGGGTAGCTATGCCGCTATTGACAGTAGAAGACCTACAGATTGAATTCCCATCCCGCAATGGGAATACTGTTGCTGTAAGGGGATTGTCATTTACTATTGAAAAAGGTGAAATCTTGGGGTTGGTGGGCGAGTCAGGTGCTGGCAAATCCACCGTCGGCAATGGGGTGGTTGATTTACTTAGCCCACCTGGCAGAGTGAGCGCGGGTCGCGTTTATTTGAATGATGAGCCAATCCATGGGCTTAATCCTGAAGCTATGCGCGCCGTGCGTGGCAAACGGGTTGGCTTTATTTTCCAGGATCCGATGACCTCATTAAACCCATTGCTCACCATTGAAACACAGCTGGTGGAAACCATTTGCACGAACCTGCAATTAGACGTACCAACGGCTGTAAAAAAAGCATTGGCATTATTAAAAGCGGTGGGAATACCGCAGCCACAGATGCGTCTGAAACAATACCCGCATCAGTTTTCAGGGGGAATGCGCCAGCGTGTAGTTATTGCGATCGCCTTATCCTGTGACCCGGAATTAATTATTGCTGATGAGCCAACCACCGCGCTGGATGTTTCTATCCAGAACCAAATTCTTGAATTAATTCGCGCCTTGTGCAAAGAACGTGAAGTGGGTTGCCTGTTGGTGACTCATGATATGGGCGTGATTGCCAATGTGACTGACAGGGTCGCAGTCATGTACAAAGGTGAACTGGTAGAGCTGGGTTCAACAACCCAGGTTCTGCGCGAACCGCGCCATGATTATACAAAAAGCCTGATTAGAGCCGTGCCAAGGGCAGACCGTAAATTGTATCGTTTTCCCAACGTCGACTATATCGAAAAGGCACAAAGCCACTCCATAGATATTAAAAGCCATTGGCTGGGTGAAAAAGAAACCGACCACGAGGAAAAAACCGGTGAAGCGTTATTGCGTGTAGAGGGTATTAATTTACACTTTGAAACACGATCGGCATTTTTTAAGAAAAACCGGCGTTATGTCAAAGCGTCAGATAATGTTTCCTTTTGTATTTATAAAGGGGAAACATTTGGTCTGGTGGGTGAGTCTGGCTCGGGTAAATCCACCATTGCCCGAATCATTGCCGGCTTGCACGCGCCTGACAGTGGCCAGGTGTTATACGGTGGTACTGATGTCAGCCGTTTAACGTCAAAACAGCGCCAGCCTTTTCGCCGACAGATTCAAATGGTCTTTCAAAACCCCTATACCAGTATGAATGCCCGAATGAGAATCAGGGACATTATCGCTGAACCAATACGCTTTCACCGTCTGGCAGGTTCTGACCAACAAATCACCGGTATTGTGAATGACCTGCTTGATCACGTGGGGATTGGAAAAAGTGCGGGGGTGAAATTTCCCCATGAATTCTCAGGAGGGCAGCGCCAGCGTATTTCCATTGCCCGTGCCCTTGCCACACGCCCCCGATTGTTAATTTGTGATGAGCCTACTTCCGCGCTGGATGTATCGGTTCAGGCACAGATTTTAAATCTGCTCAAGGATTTGCAGGATGAGTTAGGCTTAACATTATTGTTCATCAGCCATGATCTTCCTGTGATTCGCCAGATGTGCGATCGTGTGGGAGTAATGAAACACGGTGCGCTGGTAGAAATTGGCGAAACCGAAGGGCTATTTAATAACCCTGGCAAGCCATACACCCGTGAGCTGATTAACTTGATGCCCAGGATTGACCAGATTAACCGGGAGGATGCGGGAGGGGGGAAGCCTATCCATTAGCACTGACTGTTACTATCTAACAGCACAATTCTTTACAAAAAAAACAGGAGTAACCCGAAATGATTCGAACAATAAAACAGGCAGGCAAAGCTATCGCGGCCATGACTGTTCTTTTATCCGCCGCCGTGAGTGCGAATGCGTCAACACTTAATAATGCGTCAACACTTAACAACCCGGTAACACTTAACATTGCCTACGATTCTGATCCTGTTTCTCTGGACCCCCACGAGCAACTGTCTTCAGGCACGCTTCAGATGTCCCATTTAGTGTTTGACCCCTTGGTTCGATGGGGTGCTGACTTACAATTCAAGCCGCGCCTGGCCGAATCATGGGAGCAGATAAATGATAAAACCATGCGTTTCACCCTGCGTAAGGGCGTCACCTTTCACTCCGGCAACCCGTTGACCACAGCCGATGTCAAATGGACGTTTGACCGTTTGATGAACAGCCCTGATTTTAAAGCCATCTTTGAATCTTTTGTTGATCTTAAGGTCATTGACAATTACCGGTTTGATCTGATCACAAAAACGGCCTTTCCGCTGGTTTTGAATTCAGCCGCCTATATTTTCCCCATGGACAGCAAATTCTATTCCGGGCTTGATGATAAAGGTCAGGATAAAGGCTTGTTGAAAAAACACGGTGAAACGTTTGCCTCGCGTTCCGCATCTGGCACTGGCCCCTATATCGTCACAGAGCGCCAGCAAGGGGTTCGCGTGGAATTTAAACGTTTTCCCAACTACTGGGATAAACAGTCACCTGGTAATGTCACCAACATAGTACTGACCCCCATTAAAGAAGGGCCGACACGTGTTGCCGCGCTGCTCTCTGGTGATGTGGATTTTATTTATCCTGTCCCGCCAAACGATCATGTCCTTATTGATCGCTCTGCTCAAGCCGATCTTGTAACACTGGGGGGAACGCGCCTGATCCACCTTCAGTTAAATCAGAATCGTGTGGCAGCATTTAAAGATAAACGCGTTCGTCAGGCAGTGGACTATGCTATCAATAATGCTGGCATCGTAGAAAAAATCATGAAAGGCTTCGCTACTCCCGCCGGTCAGCAAAGCCCTAAAGGTTACGTAGGTCATGTGGAAGCGCTGAAACCCCGTTATGACCTGAAAAAAGCCAAAGCCCTGATGAAAGAAGCAGGCTACGAGAAAGGCTTTAGCGTCACCATGCTGGCACCGAATAACCGTTATATCAATGATGCCAAAATTGCCCAGGCTGTGGCTGCCATGCTGGCAAAGATAGATATCAAAGTGGATCTGCGAACCATTCCTAAGGCACAGTACTGGCCGGAGTTTGATGCCCGCTCTGCGGATATCATGATGATTGGCTGGCACTCAGACACCGAAGACTCCGCTAACTTTACCGAGTACCTGACAGCCTGCGCTGATAAAAAGACCGGTTGGGGACAATATAACTCAGGTGGCTACTGTAACCCGGAAGTAGATAATCTTGTCAAAGCAGCCGGTAAGGAAACAAATTCTGCTAAACGTGCCCGGCTATTACAGGATGTAGAACGTATTCTGCATGATGACGCAGCGATTATTCCATTGCACTGGGAGAATCTTGCCTGGGGAGCCAGTAAGGCATTTGCGGCAAAAGACGTGGTGAATATTATGAATATGCCTTATCTCGGCGATGCGGTAATGAAAACTAAAAACTAAAAACCAAGGGCAATATTCAGGCAGAGCAAAGGCATTGTCTATGAATGCCTTTGCGCCGACCTGCAGCCGAAGAAAGGTGTTCTATGCTGTTATTTTTATCCCGGCGGCTGCTTCAGGGGCTGCTGGTTATGTTTGTGATCAGTCTCATCAGTTTTTCTATTCAAGATAATCTCGGGGATCCGTTACGGGAACTGGTAGGACAATCAGTGTCTGAGCAGGAGCGGGAGGCACTGCGTGATGAAATGGGGCTGAACGACCCCTTTTTAACCCAGTACGTGCGGTTTATTACACAAGCTGTTCAGGGGGATTTTGGGCAATCGTACTTTTTTAAAGCGCCTGCATTATCCGTTATTCTGGAAAAACTGCCAGCAACCCTTGAGCTGGTTTTTGCTGCCAGTTTGCTGATTTTACTGATCTCTGTTCCCGCAGGTGTTTACTGTGCCATAAAACCGCGCAGTATCGTCACCAAATGTCTGCTGGGTTTTAGCATTCTGGGTATCTCGGTACCGGTGTTTCTCACGGCTATTTTCAGTATTTATTTTTTCTCCATTGAGCTGGGCTGGTTGCCTTCTTTCGGCAGGGGGGAGTTGGTATCTGTGTTAGGTCTTTGGGAGAGTGGACTGTTTACCAAAGATGGCCTGCTGCATTTGATTTTGCCAGCAGTGTCTCTGGCCGGCATTATGCTGCCGTTATTCATTCGTCTGATTCGCTCTGAAATGACTGAAGCCCTGCATACTGAGTATGTAAAATTTGCCCATGCAAAAGGCCTGAAAAAACACCGGGTTTACTTTGTCCATGCCTTTAAAAACACCTTGTTACCTGTGATCACGGTGGGTGGCGTACAAATTGGAACGATGGTCGCCTACACCATCTTGACGGAAACAGTGTTTCAGTGGCCGGGTATGGGCTTTTTATTTCTTGAGGCAGTAAACCGTGTTGATACCCCTCTGATTGTGGCCTACCTGATAGTAGTGGGCGCTATTTTTGTGGTGGTGAATACGCTGGTCGATCTGTTATACGGGCTGATTAACCCCACGGTACGCATTGCAGGGAGCGCAACATGAATGACGCCCCATTATCACCCATGGGCCTCTGGCAGCGATTTCGCCAGTCAGATATAGGTTACAGTTTTACCCGGGATAAAGTGGCCATAGTCTCCGCAGTGGTTTTTGTCGTGTTTGCTCTGGGTGCGCTGCTGGCTCCCGTTATCGCGCCAACGAACCCCTATGATATTTCAACCATTGATATTATGGACTCTGAGCTGCCCCCGGTATGGATGGAAGGGGGCGACTCACGTTTCCTGTTGGGGACGGATGCTCAGGGAAGAGACCTTTTCAGTACCATTTTGTACGGTATGCGCCTTTCACTGACCATCGGTGTCCTTGCTGTCTTATTGCAGGCGTTATTAGGCATTAGCCTTGGCCTGGCCGCAGGCTATTTTGGCGGCAGACTCGATAGCTTTTTGATGCGCTTAGCGGATATCCAGTTATCATTTTCCACGATGATGGTAGCCATTATTGTCCTGGCAGTATTTAAGGCGGCCTTTGGTTCGGAGCTATACAGTCAGCTAGCCATGCTGATGTTAATTCTGGTGATTGGTATTGCTGAATGGCCACAGTATGCCCGGACGGTGCGTGCCTCGGTACTTGCGGAAAAAAGGAAAGAGTATGTAGAGGCCGCTCAGGTCATGGGTTTTGGTGCAGGGCGCATTATGTTCCGGCATATCTTGCCAAACAGTCTGTCACCCGTGTTGGTTATTTCAACGGTTCAGATTGCCAATGCCATTATCAGCGAAGCGGCCTTGTCATTCCTTGGTTTAGGAATGCCAGTCACCCAGCCATCCCTTGGCGCTTTGATTGCCAGTGGTTTTGAGTATATTTTCTCTGGCAGCTGGTGGATAACCGTTATTCCCGGCATTGTGTTGGTGGTGCTTGTACTGGTACTTAACCTGCTCGGTGACTGGTTGCGTGACTGTTTAAACCCCAAGTTATACAAGGGCTAGGAGCCTGTCCGAGAATAGACTACCCTACTGCGGTTGCGATAAATGGGTCTAAAAATTCCTGCTTCTTCGTCAAATAGCCCCACTATTATCCTCAGAAGCAGAAATTTTTATCCTCAATTTCTCGCAATCCTTGCTAAGGGCGCTATTCTCGGTCAGGCTCCTAGGAGCTTGTCGGACTTAAGGCAATTTTGGCCTGAAATCCAAAAAGAGCGGCCATATTTTCCGGTGAATTTGCTTAAATAGGTCAACTATTCCCACAAATCCATCGAAAAATCTGACTCGCTCTACTGAATTTCATGCTCGAAAGCTTAAGCCCGACAGGCTCTTAGCCCGGATATTTCATAAACTGCCCTTAGAGTCGCAAGGAGCAAGCAAGGCCAGGAGCATGTTTATGAAATATCCGGGTTAGTAAGGCTAAGAAGCTATTGAAGACCTGGGTAGCTGTTCGCGGTCTTTTGTGAGTTCAAACCAATAAAAACAGCCTGTTTCGGGCTTTTCACAGAAGATTATGGACAGCTCCAGGCGTTAGATACCCCCTTATCTCGCAGCACTGTATTGGGCATCCTGCGCATCGATTGTTATCAGCATCTCTTGCTGGAGCTGTTTCAGCCTGGGCATAAATTGTTCGGTGACATGCTGAACGGCCTTTATCGTTGTTTCCCGCATTTGTGGCTGATGTTTGAGAATCTCCTGGCCTGCCTTGGAGGCAAAAAAACGGGTGGCTTCCTTCATGGTTTTTTCACTGTAGGTATTAATATAAGCATCAATAATAGGGGGAGTGAGGGTGGACCAGTTAACTTCAGCAGCCAGTACTTCCCGGATACGGCGGGTAAACTGGTCAATCACCGCTTTTTTTTCTGGTGGTACCTGAAGCTGGATTAACTGGTTGGCAATGATCTGCTCAATTTTTTCATGGGTTTTTTTCAGTATCTGCTCAGTGCCATTAACCCTCAGGAGTTTTTCAGCCGTTGCCCGCTGGCTTTTTTCACCAGCACTACAGAAGGCAGACAGCAACAACAGCAGGAGTGCTGCAAATCTTTTCATTATAACCTCATCCATCATGTGAAAAGGATGAGTATAGGCCAGTTTTTTTCAGGTTTTTGAAGGGCTGGCTAATGGCGGCCAGTTTTTCGTGGCTAGGAGCCTGATCGAGAATAGACTACCCTACTGCGGTTGCGATAAATTGGTCTAAAAGTTCCTGCTTCTTCATCAAATAGCCCGTTATTCTCCTCAGAAGCAGAAATTTTTATCCTCAATTTCTCGCAATCCTCGCTACGGGCGCTGTTCTCGGACAGACTCCCAGATGCAATAAGATGTCGTCAAGCAACAGTGTTTTCAATTTTAGTCCGGTACAATAAGTATAATACTGGCTTAAATGGGCGATCTGTATTGCCCTGGCTTTTTTATCCCATAAGAAAAACCAGATATTATTCAAAAGTAGTTATACTTTTGCACAATATCTGGTTGCTTGTTTCCAGGTAGTTATGTTCAGGCAATTATCAACAACAATCATTATCGCAAGCCTACTCATCCTGTTAACCATGGGGGGAGGAGGATACTGGTGGTTATCTGAAGGCCAGTATATTGAATCAACAGATAATGCCTACATTCATGCTGATAAAACGATGATTAGCTCAAAGTTGCCAGGCTTTATCGATGCTGGCTGGATCAAGGATAACCAACACGTTATTAAAGGAGATGAGCTGGCACGGATTGATCCTGATGAATATACTGCCAACCTGAAGTTGGCCCGGTCGCAAACGGCTGCTGCCCAGGCTGAGATGATGCGTGTGCGTGCGCAACTGGTATTGCAGGACTCAGTGATTCAAGAAGCCAGAGCGGTCATTGCGGCAAACCAGGTATCGTTAAAGCAAAGAATGGATGATGTCAGTCGTTATCAGCGTTTGTCTGGTGCCGGTTATAGTGCCAAGCGTGATCTGGAGTCCGCGCGTGTGGCAAAGGCAGCGGCTCGAGCTAAACTAAGCCAGGCCCAGGCTGAGCTTGATAGACAGCACAAACAAAAGCGCGTATTACAAGCACGACTGCAACAGGCCATAGCCACATCAAACGCGAAAGAAGCTTCACTGGAAAAAGCCCAGGCAGACAGAGATAAGGTCGTTATTCGTGCGCCAGGCGATGGTGTTATTGCCCAGCGGCTTGTACAAAATGGTGAGTTTGTCGGGGCAGGTACCCCCCTGTTTACCCTGATGAACATGAATAATGTCTGGGTTGTCGCAAACTTCAAGGAAACCCAGATCAGCCATATCAAACCCGGCCAGCCAGTAGCCATTGTTGTGGACAGCTTTTCCGGCCAGCCATTGACCGGTTATGTGCAAAGCCTGTCGCCAGGCAGCGGTGCTGAATTCAGCGTGTTACCTCCCCAGAATGCGACGGGTAATTTCACTAAGATTGTTCAACGTATTCCTGTAAAAATCATCATTCCAGACCATCAGGCTCTGGCAGGTAAGTTGCGCCCGGGTATGTCTGTCACAGTCACCATCAATACACAAGACAAGCCAATGGATTTATCCCTGCTGACTACCGGAGATAATAATGTTGCCGCTACTCCCCGATGAGACGCGCCATGGCGGCGGCTGACACCCAGCCGGTGAGTCCAGCGTCATGGCTGGCTGTTATTGGTGGTGTGATTGCCGCATTTATGGCGGTACTGGATATTCAGATCACTAATGCCTCATTGCGGGACATTCAGGGCGCACTGTCAGCGAGCACGGAGGAGAGCTCATGGATTTCTACGGCCTATCTGGTCGCGGAAGTCGTCATTATCCCAATGACAGGCTGGTTATCACGGGTTTTCAGTATTCGTCGGTACATGTTAGCTTCGGTGGCCTTGTTTCTGGTTTTTTCCGTTCTGTGTGGTTTTTCTTGGAGCCTACCCTCCATGATTGTGTTCCGTTGTTTTCAGGGATTGTTTGGTGGCGCATTAATACCACTGTCGCTTACTCTCATTATGATACTGCTTCCTGAAAAAGAGTGGTCAACAGGCATGGCTTTGTTTGCCCTGTCTGCTGTTTGCGCTCCGTCCTTCGGGCCTGCCCTTGGTGGTTGGCTGACGGAAACCTGGAGCTGGCAAATGATTTTTTTTATTAACCTGATCCCTGGAGGGGTGATGTTTTACCTCCTGTACCAGGGATTGCCCCGTCAGACCATGAACCTGTCGTTGTTAAAGCAAGGTGACTGGTTCGGAATTATAACCATGGCTATCGGTCTTGGCAGTTTGCAGGTTGTGCTTGAAGAAGGGAGCCTGAAAGACTGGTTTGAGTCTTCTTATATTGCCTTCATGTCACTACTTTCTGGTGTTGCTTTAATGGCGTTTTTGATACGTGAACTCACTTGCCAGCAGCCATTGATTAATCTTCGACTTTTTGCCAGCCCCCGGTTTGCTTTGGGTTCCCTGGCAAATATGGTGGTCGGTTTTTGTCTGTATTCAGCCGTGTATTTATTTCCTGTCTATTTGGCGAAAATCCATGATTACTCATCGATGCAAATTGGTTTAGTTATTATGTGGATGGGACTGCCACAATTTTTGATTGTACCTATGGTTCCCAAACTGGTAGAACGTTTTGGTAGTTCACAGGTATCCTTGACAGGTATAGTTATTTTTGCTTATAGCTTCTGGCTGTCGACGCGCTTAAGTCCTGATTTTGCTGGCCCGCAGTTTCATTTTATACAACTGATTCGTGCCATTGGTTTGCCTTTGGCAATGACGCCATTAATGCTATCAACGACCACAGGCATACCAGCCAGGTATGCGGCAGATGCATCAAGCCTCTTCAATATTGTCAGGAACCTCGGTGGGGCCATTGGCATGGCCGTGATGGCAACGGTATTGAGCAGCCGTACCCGTTTGCACGATGCTCGCATACGGGAAGCGCTCCCTGATACCACCGACAAAATCTATCAGGCTTATGTCGGCGTTCCCCATCTTGATCATCAAAATGTCCTGACACTTTTTTCCATGGAAATCCATAAGCAGGCATCCATTATGGCCTTTGCTGATGATTTTCTGATACTGACCTGGTTGATGTTTGTGGCAGGTCTACTCGTGTGGTTATCGGGTCGAAGCCTGCAACGGATCCAAACAGCTAAACCCGATGTTTAGTGTCTGACAGGCTCCTTGCTACCTCCATGGGGCGTAAGATCTGTATTTATTAACGGAGACTGTTGATATAGTTGATATAAGAGAACAGTAAATACGACTAAAGTCTATTATTGCGAAGCGTGGCAACGCACCGCCGCGCTCAGCTTTACCGTATAACCCATCTGCTTTAGTTGTCGCCTTTTTAGCCCGGATATTTCATAAACTCCCTTAGAGCCGCAAGGAGCAAGCAAGGCCAGGAGCATGTTTATGAAATATCCGGGTTAGTGCTTACCACTAATTACATTACTCCATCGTAAACCCATAATTGCCTTGGAGCCTGTCGAACTTATGCTTTCGAGCATAAAATTCAGTAGGGCGAGTCAGAATTTTCGATCAATTTGCGCGAACAGTTGACCTATTTAAGCCAATTGATCGGAAATTCTGGCCGCACTTTCTCGCACTTTCTCGCGCTTTCTCGCACTTTCTCGTATTTTCTCGCACTTTCTGAATTTTAGGCCGAAATTGTCTTAAGTCCGACAGGCTCCTTGAATAGCTCTTTGCTTATTCCTCAAAAGCAGTCATTCAGGAGTATTATCCATGAATATAACGGTAATTGGAGCGGGCCAGGGTGGTTTGGCCACTGCCGGTCACCTGACGCTTAAAGGTCATAAAGTGACCCTATGGAACCGATCCCTGGAAAAACTTCAAGCATTAAAGAAAATAGGCAGTATCACCATGGGGGGAGTCATCAACGGTACTGTTCAGTTAAGTGCCATCACCAGTAATCTTGAAGAAGCCATTAAAGGTGCTGACATCATTTCAATTATGATTACCGCTGATGGGTATGAAAGTATTGCTATAAAAATGGCTCCCTATCTTGAAGATGGACAAAAGGTGCTATTGAACTCTGCTGGCTTAGGAGGCGCTTTGTTATTTCAGGCAACGCTCAGAGGTACGGGGTATTGCCCAAAAATTACTGTTGCAGAAGCAGATAACTGCATATATGTCTGTAGATCGCCTGAAATAAGCAAAAGCCTGATTAAATCCATTAAAAAAATCATTTGTTTTTCCGTACTGCCGTTGGATCAGGCACAAGGGTTTCTTGATGTTATCCATAACCTGTATCCACAATTCCAGCTGGTTGATGACCCGCTAGTTAATGGCATCAGACATGTAAATGCCGCCGTTCATACTGCCGGTGTTATCCTTAATGCTGAGCGCATAAAACGAAAAGAAAACTTTAACTTCTATACCGAAGGAATTACACCGGCGATTGGCAGTTATATAGAAATGCTGGAAAAAGAAAGGATAGCCGTGGCCGAAAAGTTGGGGATATCCACACAAACAACCAGGCAGTGGTTACATTCAGTGTACAACCTGCCTATGGATGAGCTTTATAAAATGTTGCAGAATCACAATGCTTATTCCGAAGATATTCTAGCCCCAAAAACCTTTCAACATCGATTTATTCTCGAAGAAGTGCCTGCCAAGATGGTACCTCAGTTGGATATTGCAAGAATTCTGGATATTCCACAACCACTCACAACAAAGATCGCTAATAAAGCGTGTGAATTAACGGGAATTGACCTGTTTGCCAGCGGGCGAACCGTCGAAAAACTTGGCCTGACTGAAGAGGATATTTGTCGTTATGCCGAGCAAGGTATTGCTCCTTGCCTGGAGAGGATAAGTGTTCAGTAGTGGCAGTGAATAATGATCTGCCTGATTGAACTCAGCGATTATGGCAGCTAATAATGATGGTGTGTCGTTCTTTTCGATGCTAGGAGCCTGCCCGAGAACAGCGCCCGTAGCGAGGATTGCGAGAAATTGAGGATAAAAATTTCTGCTTCTGAGGAGAGTAGCGGGGCTATTTGATGAAAAAGCAGGAATTTTTAGACCAATTTATCGCAACCGCAGTAGGGCAATAGCGCAGTCTATTCTCGGACAGGCTCCTATTCAATGTTCAGCCAGAAATCTGTCGCCCATGTTAAGGGCTGTATGAAGCTATAACTGTAGCAGCCGATGGATAGGTAATCCCTTGTTATTTGTGCTGCTGCTTTATTATGCATTTTAAAAACAACAAGTCTTGTGATAATAACAATCATCCATCCCGGCTGGCATGTACCATCGCTGCCATCATTGCCTGTTATACAGCCCCTGGCCAGGCTTCCTCAACAACAGTATCCAAGTATGGATTAACAGTAAATCAGAGGCAGATGTGTGAAAGGTCAGAAGCCCCTGAAGAAAAAGCGGCTTTATGTCTGGCAAAATCACAGCCACTGTCTGACTTTTCAGGTCAGTCCTCCTCCTCTTATTATTTTGACGGACCCTACCCGGTGTTCTCTCTCGCGGGGCTGGAAGCATTTTATTATTATTTATTGAGCAATAAATACATATCTATGGCCGCTGCTGTGGCGGGCGCTGCCGCTGGAGCGGTGGCTATACCTAAAGATAATAAAAAGGAGCCTGATAACTCGACCCCATTAGATTCCGAGCCTGATGATACTGGTTCAGATAATTCCGGTGGGGTAGACAGTGGCGGTTCTGATGGGGGCGGTAATT